>SKVS01000145.1 GCA_007129335.1 Spirochaetaceae bacterium | reverse complement strand
TGAATCGGGTTCCCTCCAAGGATCGGGACATTGCTATGGTATTCCAGTCCTATGCCCTGTATCCCCATATGACGGTGTACGATAATATGGCTTTTTCCCTTTCTATGAGAAAAGAGCGGAAACAAATTATCCACGATCGGGTCATGGAAGCCGCTGAACTCCTGCAGGTGAAGGAATACCTCTATTCCAAGCCGTCAGACATTTCCGGTGGTCAACGGCAACGGGTTGCCTTAGGGCGTGCCATGGTCCGTAATCCCTCGGTGTTCCTCATGGACGAACCCCTTTCAAACCTGGATGCAAAACTCCGGGAACACATGCGGGTAGAACTCGTACGTCTTCATAAAGCCCTGGGGACAACTACTATTTACGTAACTCACGATCAGGTTGAAGCCATGACTATGGCAAACAAAATTGTTTTGATGCACCAGGGAATTATTCAGCAGGCCGGCATTCCTGATGATTTCTATAATCGACCAGCGAATATTTTCGTTGCCCGATTCATTGGCTCTCCAACCATGAATATAATTGAGGGTTCTATTGAGAAGGGGCGTTTTGTTGCTGACCATAAGCTTATCAGCATAACACCGGCTGAACACGATAAGAACAAACTGGCCGCCTACGAAGGCAAAAAAGTATCCATGGGTGTCCGACCTGAGCGGTTCGACAGCAAGGATCTCCACAGCGATACCTTCAAGGCGACCATAAAAGAAATCGAAATGCTCGGAAAGGAAAAAATTCTTTACGTGAGACTTCCCAATGATTCCGAATTGGTTATTTCCACTCCCGGACATTATAAGTTTGATGAAGATTCAGAGCATACCTTCGGGGTGGACCTTGAGGCCCTGCACTTTTTCGATTCTGAGACCGGTTTAAGAATTAACTGACGAACCAGAGGGGCTGTTTGCTATGTCAGCGTTTAATCCAACGAAACCTCGGGGTATTCGGGTAACACCGGGTGAACTCCGGCATTATGTTTGTACCGATAACGTAACCGGCTGGTTCGATGGTTGGACCCATAGTACAGGATTTGGTCAGGGTTACATGGTAACCACCCGCTTCATATTGAAGGACTGGGTTACGGTGCTCAATGGCTCTGAGGTTAATCGGAGTTCCAAGGCAGTTTTTCAGGAGGTTTTTCCCTGGGGTTGGAATACTCACTATACTTTCGGTACTGAAACCCAGGTGCTGCACGGCGGACGCAGGATCCTGAGCCTGCGTTTTTCCTGGGGGAACAGGCCTGCACCTGCTGGGGAAATCCGGCCCCTGTGGTACAGTCCTTGGGAAAAGCAGCTTTGGGAAGAGCATGAAGGTTTCTCTCTGCTCGTGCCCCAAACTGGGAGCGGGAACAAAAAGTCTGGTGAATCTGACCATTTATTAGCCCGTAAAACCGGTGCCTTCCAATCGTACGCTCCGCCGGAAATTCCTAAGGGTTCCGAATGGATTGGACAATATACCGAGGTTGCTCCATCATCCATAACTCTCCACCTCTGTTTTGGCCAAAGCCGGGATGAGCTCATAGAGAATCTGCATTTCATTTCCTCTGGTAATACCTTGGAAAGGGAAGTGAGCAAGCGAATAAATCAGGGTTCCCAGGCCTTTTTTCTGACAAATGATGAATCTTACAACGAAGCACTTTGGTGGGCTCAACAATCTTCTTACAGCTTTGTTACCCAGGAATACGGGACGGGTATTTGGGCCGGTCTTCCCTGGTTCAAGGATAATTGGGGCAGGGATACTTTTATTGCCCTGCCAGGCACCCTGCTGGTTACCGGCAAGTTTTCCGACAGCAAAAATGTTTTGTTCAATTTCGCCCGATTCCAGAATTCCAAACCGGACACATCGGATTTTGGCAGGATTCCGAATCGGGTAAATCGACAGGAGATTCTTTATAATACCGTAGACGGTACTCCATGGCTCATTCGTGAACTCTGGGAATATATGGAGTACACCGGAGACTCAGAAATTTCCCGGGACTTTCAAGTATTGGTCGATACCTATATTCGGGGAGTTCGGGAAAAGGGTTTTGTCGATTCCCGAGGACTTTTGTCTCATGATGATGCGGATACCTGGATGGATGCGCGGATCAATGGTAATCAGCCCTGGTCTCCCCGGGGTCCTTACGCAGTAGAAATTCAAGCGCTCTGGTATTGTGCCCAATGGGTTGCTTCCCGGGTTTCCGATTTAAATGGCTTCCCCCAAAAAGCACGGGAATACCATGAAGGAGCACAGCTTACAAAAGAATCCTTTTCCCGGGAGTTTGTTCACAAGGGAATTCTGGTGGATTGCCTGAGGGAAAATGGAATACCGGATACCCATATTCGACCCAACGCCCTCATGGTTGCCCTCATACCTTTTGATGACTTTGTAGACAAAGGGGTACTCAGAAAAACCACCGGTTTTCTAGTGAGAGAGTTGCTTCTTCCCCATGGAATTCTTTCCTTATCGCCTGATCATCCCTGGTTTCATCCGGTTCATGAATCTCCGGTACATTACCACAAGGATGCAGCCTACCATAACGGAACCATTTGGGGATGGAATGCCGGGTTCGCAATTACTGCCCTGTGTCGTGCGGGCTGGCAGGATCTTGCCTGGGAGCTGACAAAAAATCTGGCTAATCAAATTCTGAACATTGGAACGCTGGGAACCATGAGCGAGCTTGTGGATCCCTGTCTTGATTCCAAGGGCAACCCCGTACCCAGTGGTACCTTTTCCCAGTCCTGGAGTACCGCAGAATTTACCCGAAATTCCTGGCAGGATTACCTGGGGGTGAGGCCATCTCTTTTGAATGGGAGTATTCATTTTACCCCTTCAATTCCCGGGCACTGGGAATCGGTGGAATGTACCATACCCTTTGGGCTTCATGGAGAGGTTCTAACCGTACAAGTTAGCTCCGAGTCCCGGGAAGGGAATGACAAACGTTACACCTGGACCATTGAGACAGATACCAATACAATCCCCGATGTCTTTTTCCACTTAACAGACCATGTAACCCATAATACCAAGGTTTATACCCCTAAATGGGAAAACCGGAAACTCAGTTTTAGCTATGAACTGGCTGCAGTCCCCGCTCAAGACCTCCCTCCATTTGCTCCACCGGTAACCCTTGAGAAAAAATGGCTAACCCTCGAAAAGAATAATGTACTATACTGTGAGCTGGTTCAGGGTAAAGGGGAAAACACTGTATAATTTAGGTCTTGTAGTAAATACTGCCGATGATTCTTTCAGCCAGCAACTAATTCGCGGAGCCCTGTCTGCTATTCCGAAAAACAAGCCGGTACGATTGGTAATCTTTGTCAGTGGGGGCCTTGGGGCATACGATGGTAAAGAGGGGAAGCGTAATTTTCTCCTGGATACCATGAATCCCCGGTCAATCGATGGGCTCATTATATCCGGTGCATTAACCCACGATTCCGATAAGGAAGAGTTGCTACATATTTGTAATGAGCTCAAGGAGATACCGGTTATCAGTACTGCTGTTCCAATTGATGGAATTCCGGTAGTGCTTACCAGAAACGAACCGGGTTTTGCCCAGCTCATGGATCATTTACTGGTAGACCACGGATATCATAGATTGCTTTTTATTTCCGGTCCCTCAGGGCAGAATGAATCAGAGATTCGGAAAAAAGTATTTCTGGACAAACTTTCTGATCATGATCTTGAACCTGTAGCTATTCTGGAGGGGAATTACAACCGGGAATCGGGATACGATTTAATAAAGGATTTTTACTCCCGCACAGGAAGCTTACCCCAAGCTATCGTAGCTGCTAACGACTCAATGGCTGCAGGGGTGCAGGAATATCTGCTAACCCTGGATAATCATCCTTTTGTGGCTGTTACCGGTTTTGACGATATGGAGGAAAGCCAGTTCCTCAATCCACCCTTAACCACGGTAAGGCAGTCTGCCTATTTTCAATCCCAACAAGCAGCGGTGTGGATATTGAAACAGTGGGAAGGAGACCTCTCTGCGGAACCCCAGACCCAAGATTCACTGTGTGTTATCCGAAAGTCCTGTGGTTGCACCGAGGCTGTTGCTCTTACCAGAGATACTGGGGATGTAGAGTTTGAGGACAAACATTTCCGGTTTCGAAAAGAGCAGAGGTTACTGGTTCTCAGGCGGAGCAGCGAATCCTTTTTGTCGACCTTTAACCAAGAACAAATCCTCGATGTCCTCAGTCGGGATCTACCCGCAATTGGGTTCAAGGAATGTTATCTTTCCCTTTTCGACAATGCTCAAAAAAGCCTGGCCAAGGCCCACTTGGTATATGCCTGGGATAAAAATGGACTGCGGGACATTCCAGCAGAAGGGATTGAGTTCTCGACTGTTGATCTTGTTCCCGAGGGACTTCGAGAAGTACCCTGGCAAAGTAAAATCAT
>SKVS01000357.1 GCA_007129335.1 Spirochaetaceae bacterium | reverse complement strand
GTAGCAAGACAGAGTAGAATATTCCATCCCTGGGGAGCAAGCATTCCCGCTTCAAGGAGAAACACCAGGGAAAACAGCATATGCCCCTCGGTCCAGCCGGTACAGGTATAATTGAGCAGAAGAAGAAAGGGCAGTTTCATCCACAGCAGACCCTGTCTTATACCATTGTTTGGAACGAACAGCATGAGCACAGAACTCAGAAAGAGGATGAAAACCAGTATTACTACCGTCCCCTGGAGGTAAAAAAGCGGATCTTCCGGGGGCACATTGCTCCACACAACGAACAGTCCACCTAGGGAACCGATAAGCTGGAGGCTCAGGAGTAACAAGGCCATGGGTAATCGTACCATCGGCTAGTATTATTGCCCGACCCGGGTAGCTTGGCAACTCATTCCCGTAATCCTGTTCCAGTAAAGGAAGAATCCAGTACAATTGTACCAAAAAAATTTGGAAAAATGTGATTTTTGTTACTCCCGGTAGGGGAAAACCGGACGTACCATTCTGATATAATTTCCTTAAGGAGGAACGGGTATGAAGAAAGTCCTTACCCTGATTTTGGCAGTACTGGTTGCTGCTTCGGTATTCGCAGGAGGCGGTCAGCAGGCATCGGGCCAACAAGAACTGATCATTAATTCCTACATGTCGGATCAGGCACCAAAAGAGGCCTTTGAGGCATTGGTTGCAGATTTTGAATCCAAGAATCCCACCATTAAGGTAACGGTGAATACCACTGCCCACGAGCAGTTCAAAACCCTCTTACCTAATTGGCTTACCAGCCGACAGGCACCCGATGTGGTTACCTGGTTTGCCGGCTACCGGATGCAGGCATTTGCCCAACGGGGACAGTTGGAACCAATTTCCCGGGCATTTCCCGGCAATACCTTCCAAGACTCTTTCCCCGAAGCTTTCGTACGGGCATCGAGTTTTAATAACGAAATCTACTTCCTTCCCCAGAGTTGGTACTGGTGGGCGGTATACTACAACACCGAAGTATTTGACAATCTCGGTCTTGAAATACCTAAAACCTGGGACGATTTCCTGGCGGTTTCTGAAGTCATGAAGCAAAATGGTATTGCTCCTATTGCTATTGGTGCCCGGGATACCTGGACTGCAGGCGGTTGGTTCGATTATTTGAATTCTGCTATTAACGGTATGGATTTCCATGTCCAGCTCACTTCTGGGCAGGTTCCCTATACCGATCCTCGAGTCCAAAAAACCTTTGAAACCTTCGCTGATCTGCAAACCAGAGGTTACATAATGCCAAATGCAACCAGTTACAGCTGGCAGGAAGCAGCCACCCTGTTATTTAACGGGCAGGCCGGAATGTACCTCATGGGTCAGTTCATTAAAGACGTTGCCCCTGCAGAAGTACGGGATAAGATCGACTTCTTTCATTTCCCCAGCTTTGGTCTCCCGGGTTACGCTGTGGATACTCCTATTGATGGATTCATGGTTCCTGCCAATGCCCGGAATAAGGATGCGGCAATGAAGTTCATGGCTTACCTGGCAACCCCCGAAGCCCAGGCACTGTTCACTGTACCTTTGGGACGCTTGGCTGCGAACAAGAATGTTCCCCCACCCAACGACGATGCACGCCGTGGCCTGGAAATGGTTCTTGGGGCTGAAGGTGCCATGCAGTTCTATGATCGGGACGCACCTGAGGAAATGGCTGCCCGAGGTATGGATGCTTTACTTGAAGCCATGCAAAATCCCGGACGAATTCCCCAGATTCTGGCAACCCTTGATCAGGATCGGGTAAGAATTCATCGAGACTAATTGCCTCGTTTTTACCAGGCAGGAGACATTCCTGCCTGGTCTTGCATGTAAATATATTTTTGGATAATGGAGAACATTGTGAAGACCGGAACCCCAAAACATACCTGGAATCACCAAACCCTGGCCCCTTGGTTCTTTCTTGCGATTCCCCTGCTCATGTACATGACGTGGGTCATAGTACCGATTATCCAAAGCATGTTCTTTAGCTTGACCGACCGGGACAGCATACTGTTCCAAAGGCAATTTGTTGGATTAGGTAATTTTATCCGTCTTGCAACCGATCCTACCTTCCATTTAGCTCTTCAGAATAACCTGTTTTGGATGATTTCTTTCGTCCTTGTTCCTATTCCCGTTGGATTGGCTATTGCAATGTTTTTTAACCAGGATTATCCCGGTGCCCGGTGGTTTAAGACCGCATTTTTTATTCCTATGACCCTTTCCTATGCGGTTATTGGAACAATTTGGGCATGGATTTATCAACCGGATTTCGGTGCGCTGAATACCCTGCTACGCTCAGTGGGACTGGATACCCTTGCACGTCAGTGGTTGGGCGATCGGCGTTACATGACCGGAGCTCTTATTGTAGTGGGTATATGGCGTCAGGTACCCTATGTCATGATTTTGTACGTTGCAGGATTGAAAAACGTTCCCAGTGAACTCATTGAAGCCAGCATGATCGATTGGGCAAGTTGGTGGCAGCGGTTTACCAATGTGGTTTTACCTATGCTCAGACCTGCGACCGTAGTGGCGGTTACCATATCCATTATCGACAGCCTGCGGGCCTTCGACATTATTTACGTCATGACCAATACCAAAGCCCGGGCCGCTGAAGTTCTTGCCAGTTACATGTACTCTTCGGCCTTTACCTTCCAGGATTATGGTTACGGTTCAGCAATTGCTGTTATTCAGTTCTTGATAACCCTGGGATTTATTCTGATTTATGTAAATAACACCTTGAAAAGTGAAGAAAAACTCTAAGGAGTCTCCATGAGCATGACAACAGC
This sequence comes from Spirochaetaceae bacterium, assembly GCA_007129335.1. Lineage (GTDB taxonomy): Bacteria > Spirochaetota > Spirochaetia > DSM-27196 > Salinispiraceae > SKVS01. The sequence goes on along the minus strand of SKVS01000357.1, from coordinate 1,594 downwards.
GAAACCTATAGTCAGATCTGCACCGGATATGCGGAAACAAAAGGCCTTGCTCAAAGGAGCCTTCTATGTTGGAGGAACTCTGTTAGTACTTATCTGGCTCATTCCCGTAGTTATTGCGGTTTTTACCGCCGGGAAATCCATGGCCGAACTCATGTCCAGTCCCTTCATGTGGACGCCCCCCCGGCAGTGGACCCTGGAAAACTTCCGCAGCGCCTGGACAAACGCGGGTATGGCCCGGTACATGATGAACTCCTTCATTATTACCATACCGTCTGTTCTTGGCACCCTGGCAATTTCCAGTCTTGGTGCTTATGCTCTGGCCTTTTATCAGTTTAAGCTTAATCGGGCAATTCTCATTGTGTTTGTATCGGGAATGCTCATTCCCTTTCAGATGCTCATGATTCCGGTGTTCCGTTTTTCTGATGCTATGGGACTTATGAACACCTACAGGGGGGTAACCCTGTTTCATGTGGCTTTTCAATTAGGTTTTTGCGTGTATTTTCTGCGGAATTTTATGCGCACCTTGCCTTTCAGTCTTATTGAGGCAACCCGTATGGATGGGGCAAGCGAATTTACCATTTATCTCCGAATCATTATGCCTCTGGCAATTCCCTCTATTGCGGCCCTGGGAGTCCTGCAGTTTACCTGGATATGGAACGACCTTCTGTGGTCCATAGTCTTATTAAATGCCAACCGGGTCATGACCATTACCCAGGGACTTGCAAATATGCAGGGCCAGTTCATTACCAACTACGCCATTATTGCTGCCGGATCCATACTCGCAGCCCTGCCACCCCTGGTTGTATTCCTGTTTTTCCAGCGTTTCTTCATTTCGGGATTAACCGTTGGGGCAGAGAAGGGATAAAAAGGGGTAGTGATGTGTACTGAATCAGCTCAGAGAAATTTCTATGGTCTATTTTCCAATGCTTCCTGCAATCCCTGAATGATCGGAGGCTCACCACCCTCGGGCACAAAAATGAGCGAGGCTGAGTTCATGCAATATCGTCTCCCGCTGGGTCCAGGACCATCCATAAACACATGACCCAGGTGGCTTCCTGACTGGCTGTCCACTACCTCCACTCTGGCCATGAACATACTGTAGTCTCCAATATAGTGAACCGCATCGGGACTGATTGGTTTGGTGAAACTTGGCCAACCGGTTCCCGAATCATATTTATCATCGCTATGAAACAGGGGTTGCCCGGTTGCTGCGCTGTAGTATATGCCTGGTTCTTTGTTATCCCACAAGGGATTTGCAAAAGCCCTTTCGGTTCCCTTAGCCCGCATGACCTGGTAGGTCATTGGCGGCATAATCTGTTTCCATTGTTCCGAAGTCAGTTGAATAGGATATTGGAAACCTTCATCCAGTACGGTAAGGGGTATTCCATCTATTTCGGTGCGTTGTCTACGGTGCATTGTATCCTCCCCCCCGGAAAACAGAACAGCGGTTACTCCAAAACCCAGAACAACCACGAGTAACAGAATAACTAACCGGGAATGCCTGACTAAAAAACACATATTAATCATAGGAATAATATACCAGTGCGACATCTTTCGGGGCAAGGATAAATGTTGCTCTTAAGCTTACAAGACT
>SKVS01000143.1 GCA_007129335.1 Spirochaetaceae bacterium | reverse complement strand
CGATCTATTCCACGCCAACAAACTCAAACTTTATTTTAATAAAATATTTGAGTCGGCGCACAAGAAGATTGTCCTCAATTTTCAGGAAGTGACCTATATTGACAGCTCGGGAATCGGAGCCCTCTTGAACATATTCAAGGAAACAAAGAAACGGGATATCCGCATTTATTTTACAAACATCCATGGTTCGGTTAAAAAAGTTATTGAGCTGACAAAATTGGACGACTACTTCCCGATTCTTCGGACAGAGGACGAGGCAATTGAGCAGCTCCAATCTCTGGAATAGCAAAAGGAAGCACAGATGGTACTCAAAGAATTAACAGTAAATGATGGAAGCCCCCTTTTTGACAAAACGAATCTATTCTATAAGAAATTTCCGTCGGATCAGCGGCAAATTCGTTACTTTGCCCTGGTTATCGTGCAAAAAGCCCCGCCGGAAATTCAGGAAATAAACCTCCTGGAACAGCAAATTTCAGAACTCCTGAAAAACGCAGTCAAACACGGAAACCGGAATGATCCAAGCAAGTCAGTACATGTTTGGTATTCTTTTTCCAGCGATGAAGCCCGTCTCATTGTAGAAGATGAGGGTGATGGTTTTCAGGATCTGGAAAATTGGAATGAGTTTAACCGGAAACGGGTACAATGCCTGCAAGAGAGAAACTTCGATGAGCTGGATAACTACGTCAGCTTCCGTACCCCTAAATCCGATGAGCACGACGGAAGTAACGCCCTCTTTGCTGCTCTGGAATACTGGGAATCGGGTATGTACTACAACGAGAAAAGAAATGGTGTAGCTGTTGCCAAAAAATTTCCCAAAAAACGCCTGGAAGTATGACAAGCGAGCCAAGACTCACCCAAAAGCACCCGTGGGGTGCTTTTTTTTTTGATACAAACGGTAAAGTCAAGGCAATGTAAAGACAGTGCACGAAAGCTTGTAAAACACACCATTGGTTACAGAACCAGGTTGGCCAGGAGCAGAAAGAACGGCAAGGTAATCAGACTCACACCGTAACTCATGAGCATTCCCCCACCAATTACTCCGACCTGTTCAGGATTTCCGTAACGCCGGGTGACAATCATTAAATTCGTAGCAGGGGGCATGGATGCCTGGACTACAATGACCATTGCACTGCCCCAAACTATTTCCGGTGCCATCCATCGCCCGGCAATCCGGCTGACCATCAGGACAAGAAGGAGAACAGCGAGAGGATAAGCCAGGAGTTTGACCCCTATCAGCCACCTCAATTCGGTTAATCCCCGCCAGGCACGAAAAGGTATGACCGAAAGACTTCCCCCCAGGACTATAAGAATAAGATCCAGGGAGATCCCTCCTGCCTGCCACACGCTATTACGGATCCACTCTGGCAAAAAGACATACCAATCGGTTATAGCCAGGAATAATCCAATAAGTATTCCAGCCAGGGGAGGAGTAATGCGAAAGACAAACCGGGGCTTCCCTTCCTCTAGGAGGGGAACAGAAAAGGTCCAGAATATGACATTAAAAGCCATGACATAGTAAAACACATAGACCATGACTCCTTCGACTACCACCAAGCCCAGAAAAGCAAGGGGCAAATAACCCGCATTATGCAGGGCAAACAGCATTAGGAGTTCTCGGGGATGGCGGGTCTGTAAGGCAGGAACCTTTTTTATTATGATTCGCCCCAACCAAAACTGAAATCCCACCATCCCAAGGCCCAAAAGGAAAAACCCAAGCATACCCTGCCATCCAAATCCCAGGGCCTGCCGCCATCCTCCATGGATCCTGCTGATGGAATACAGAGGAAACCCAAAACCAATAAGCCCCCTTAGTAGGATATTCAATACCCGGGTTTGCAAAAACTGATTCTGAAACAGCAAAAAACCCAGGAACACCAATCCATATAGTCGGGATATTGCAAGAAAAACCTGTTGAGTATCCATAGGGAAAGGGTACCTCTGAATGGATGAACAAGTCTATGTCAGGGCAAACGCATATGAAAACAAAAACCTGCTTCAAGGGGTCGCCAAGGTACATAATCACCTGGTTCGGGGCTAAAAACGAATCACATCGCTGAACTACTTAGCCATTTGCCCGTGTCCGGGATACTTGACTTTGTTGATCGTTTTGGTTAGGTTTAGGAAGAACGTATCAGGAGGCAAGTATCATGACAGAAGTAATCTATTGGAGCGGATGGATTGGAGGCCTTGCCATAGGTACCTACGCCCTATTCCAATTTTTTCTCACCGGCAAACCTCTCGGAGTATCCAGTGCTTTTACTGACACCTGTTCCCTGTTCTCCAGACTCCCTTTCTTTCAGCACCACCGGTCAAGGGGCTTGTCCTGGCGAATTTGGTTCATTCTGGGAATACCTCTGGGAAGCTTTTTGGCAACAGCAACCAGCCCGGGTCCATGGATTGCCAGCCTGAGTCTGGGCCCGCTATACGATTCGGTTCTCCCCGGTGATCCGGTTGCAAAAGGGGCAGTTCTGGGGCTTGGAGGTATTCTTTTAGGATACGGTTCCCGCATGGCAGGGGGGTGTACCAGTGGACACTCCATAAGCGGCTTGGGACTCCTGAATCCTCCGAGTCTTCTGGCATCCATTGGATTCTTCAGTGGGGGAATACTGATGGTTCAGTTTCTCTTCAACATTCTTTAATCCAGGTGTTCTTATGAAAACAGCAAAAAAAACAGTACAATCGAAATTTACCGGACCGGTATTTCTGGTCCTTGGTGGACTTTTTGGCTTTCTTCTTTCCCGCGCCGGAGCAACCACCTATGATTTTTATGCCCAGCTCTTCCTTTTCCAAAACTTCCAGCTTGTTTGGGTAATTGGAGTAGCAGCAGGACTAGGAGCTGTGGTTAACACCCTTGCACGCAGAAAACACAGCACGAAACCTATGGCAAGCATTCTTACCCAGGAAACCCTGGATTTTACCGGGAAACCCTATACGAAAACCCTGGTTCCCGGATCGGTCATTTTTGGTCTTGGTTGGGGTTTAGCAGGAGCGTGCCCCGGCACTGCCCTGGCAATGCTGGGAGAGGGGAAGCTTGGCAGCATTCTGACCATTACCGGTTTCTTTATTGGAACCTACCTCTATGGGGTTCAGGAGTCAGGGAAAATGAAAAGGTCACCTTCGTCAACATGATGAAAAACAGATTCAGGATTCAACTCTTCTTCGGCGTCGACCAAAGGTCCTTTGAAGTAAAACCCTCAGACGGAATCCCATGAGGGTGAAAACTTCAAGCATTTTCCAGGGAGCCAGGTTTACTCCCCCAAGAAATTCCCTACCACGACGAAAACTGACCTTGTTTACCCGTCTGCTCTTTCCCAATATGTAAGAGAAAAAATCATCGGTCCAAACCGAAAGTCCCAAATTGAGGCAGGCTTTCCTTCGGTGAAGCCACTTGTTGGTCCCAACCAATCCTGGACCAGCTAAAAGAAGAACAGGGTTGGATTTCTTAATAGCCATGCATACCCGTTGTTCATTGGAACGGGAAAAGAAACCCATGTATCGACCAACGATTCTGCAACCCGGAAAGGTTTGCCGCAAGCGTTGTTCCACAGTGGTAATTTCCAAGCCCTTTGCACCTAAGAGGTATAGTCCCCCCTGCCGGCCTTCAAGCCACCCAAGAATTCTTACCATGGTATCTGTTGGGAAAAAACGGTGGGGAACCGGTCGGCGAAACTGTCGTAATGCCCGGGTAATTTCCTTGCTTACCGGAAGGATGAGGCCGGCATCCATCAATGCCGAACGGAAAGAACGATCCCTTCGAGCCCGAAAAATGTCCCGGGTGCGTAGAAAAATTATTTGCGCCGGCTTCCCCTCTTGTGCTGCGTCAGCAAGTTCATCGAGAGCCTGTTCCAGCTCATCGGGAACTACACAGTCAACCGGTATATCTAAAACGTGAGTGCGAACGACCTTGCTAAGATGAAAGGGATGAGGAATGGTCTTGTCGAGTATCAATGGAGCCCTCCAGGGAAAGTATAGTTACCGCCGCAAGGGCCGCAACCACCGCGGTCTCGCAACGAAGCACTCTCGGTCCCAGATACCCGGGAACAAAACGGCCCAAACCCAGTAATTCTACTTCCCGGGGAGAAATGCCCCCCTCTGGACCGACAAATACACAGATGAGCTTGGGAGTGGGTATAAGGTATTCCCGAAGGAGTTTTTGATCAAGGGGCTTTTCGTGGAAAAAAATACCAATTTCATCCTGCTGTAAGGGGCAGGATTCCAGGTAATCATCCAGACTCATGGGTGGATGAAGACTGGGAATAACCCTTCCCCCGCTCTGCTGAACCGCTTCTCCAATTATACCTCCCAGGCGTTGGGACTTCCTGTTCCAATCGAATTGATTAACCTCGGGTACGCTATGATCGCATAGAATAGGCACAATTTCCATAACACCCAGCTCAACCGATTGACGAATGGATTGTTCCAGCTTCTTACCCTTAGGATACCCAAGCAATAGGCGGATAGGAACTTGCCTATGGAATGTATCGATTATATCGGGATCATGCATCTTGGGAATGCTTACTTCCAGGTCCAGCCATTGATCTCCGATTGCAACAATGGACCCAAGGCCTGACAGGCCGGTGGCAAAAAGCACCGGAACCTCATCCCCAATACCCATTCGTCGCACTCTAATGAGGTAATGAAAATCTCGCGCATCAAGACGGTAAATTCCCCCGTCTTTTGGAGACTGGGGGATGACAAACTGTTTCATACATTATGGAGCATTCGGAAGTGGAAGACCAGCCCGGGCAAAATCCGGTACTAAGGGAGGACGACTGTCGATAATCGACTGAACCCGTCCTTCCCTGATTATAGTCAGAGCTTCCTGAAGAATAAGATCATATTCCAGATCATAAACCGAAGAAATGTTCTGTCTCCGTTCCTGTTCCAGGCGTATTAAACGGTTGATCATTCTATCGGGAATGATCAGTCCCTGAGATCTGAGTCCAGCCTTGAAATCCCCCAGTTCCCTGTCGCTTGGGTCAGGGTACCTATCCAGGAAGGTCTGAACCATACGGTCATCCCGGATTGCAACTAGAGATTTTTCCTCTTCTTCACTGAGTACCGGAAGGGCTACCTCCACATCAGGAGAAACCCCAACCTTGTCGATAAAAACATTTCCCGGTGTATAGTACCGGCTCATGGTCAGTCGGAATCCAGTCTCTCCCAGTTGGCGAATTTGTTGAACCGATCCTTTGCCGAATGTGGTAGAACCTACAAGGACGGCTCTGCCCCGGTTGCCCAATGCCCCCGCAAGTATTTCTGCTGCTGAGGCTGACCCCCTGTCAATGAGTACAACCATCGGTATGTCATCCGAAAGGGCGGTACCGGGACGGGCATTAAAAATCTGGTTCTCCCTGGCAACCCTTCCCCGGGTCCCTACAATGAGCCCATCGTTAAAGAACAAATCTCCCGTATCAACAACTGCAGCAAGCAATCCTCCAGGGTTCGACCGGACATCAATAATGAGGGAATCTATACCCTGTTGCCCGAGGGCTCTCAGGGCTTCAGCCACCCGATCGGTGGTGCGGGGAGTGAACTGAATTATGCGTAAAAACCCTGTTGTACCGATGACATCGTATTTCACTGTGGGAATTTCAATAATAGCCCTGACAAGGTCTACATTGAAGTTCGCAGCCCTGCCCCGGCGAATGGTTACTTCTACCGTGGTCCCCGGAGTACCCCGGAGTCGGGAAACAACCTCGTCAATAGTAATCTCCTCAACCGATTCCCCATTAATATGGGTAATGTAGTCCCCCGATGCCAACCCGGCATGAAAGGCTGGGGTATCCTCTATTGGGGAAACGATTTCAACCCAGGCTTTAATCTCAGGAACCTTGGGATCGGGTACAACCTTGTTAATATATAGCCCCACACCCCCAAACTGTCCCTGGGTCGTATCGGTTAAACCCCGCATGTCTGTTGCAGTAAGAAAAGTGGAATACGGATCATCCAGGCTCTCGAAAAGTCCCTTCAATGCACCATCTAACAATACCTGGGGATCTATTTCATCTACATAGCTGGATTGAATGAAACGGAAAACCTGGCGGAAGGTTTCCACAAAGCGGTCCTCTTCGCTGGAGGTCTGGGGACGGATAACCTGGGCCAGAACCTGAGAAGAGCCAAGGAATACCAGGGCCAGAATAAAAAAAGCAATAACAACCGTAGAACGGAATTCAACATGATTTTTTTTCATATTCATAGCTCATAAAGTAACACAAGAATGTCTGTTCGGTTACACCTAATGTATCTTTTCCGAATATTCTTTGATAAAAATTGAAAATCTTCCTTCACCAGAGGGAACCTCTATTCGGGTCCCAAGGGGGGACTGGGATCCACCTCTTCTACTCCCGTATGAATCTGGTAGCGTAATTCGGGTATGACCGGGTCAGGGGAGGGGGCAGCAGATTCTTCGAGAGAATAAATCATTACCCGGCTTTTTCGAAGTGGATTGTACTCACTCCTCCTCTCATCCGGAAGGTCTTCGGGGTTGGCTCTGACAAATCCCATGGTTTCAAACCAGTCCCCTGCCTTGGTTGTGAGAATGAACAATTGTTTCAGCCTGAGCCTACGGGCTTTGCCAATAAGGTAACCGAGAATCTTCTGTCCCAAACCCAGGGTGGCAAAATGGGGATCTACCGCAATACCCGCAATTTCACCGCTTCCGTTGGGAAACCGGTGAAGGGCACCACAGGCCCGGACAGCTCCATCGGCCTCGTACACCACAAAATCCTGAAATTGTCTTTCCAGATCCTGCTGATCCCGACGGACAAGAACTCCCGACTGAATATTAGGTTCCATAATATCGAGGACTTCGGGAATGTCATCGGCCTGCATATCCCGAATAGATTCAAAGGGGTCGGAATGCACCATGGTACCAAATCCCAGAGACGAGAATATTTCCTTCAGAACCACCCCTTCGATTCTGCCGTTCACAATATGAACCCGTTCCACATTCTTACTCGCTGCCCTGGCAGCAAGTTCCACAAAGGAATACTCCAGATCCCCGGCATGAATCTGGTTCATTTCCAGAAATTCCCTGGCAGCCTGTACCGAGAGTCGAATAATTTGGGCCTTATGAACCTCCACTCCTTCTGAGGGGACCAGAAATCGATCGGTTCCCAGCTCAATTGCATCCGTAAGGAAAAACAGTTTTTCAGCCTCAAGGGTTTCTGCCAGGTAGGTTGCCAGCTCCAGGGATGATATGTTGTAGGGGTTTCCTGTGGAGCTCCAGCCAATACAAGGCAGAATAGGAATCATCCCGTCCTCCAAAACCTTATCCAGAAGGCGCCCGTCAACCCGGCTCACCACGCCGGTTTCCTGGTAATCGATCCCGTTTACCACCCCAATTCCCCTGGCTCTGACCCAGCTGCCAATAACCGAATCAACATGGAGGCTCGATAGTTGACTCATAAGCTTGTTCGCCACATCGAAGGCAGCCATTTTAATGAATGGCATGTGATTTTCCGGACTAATTCGGATACCCCGGTGTTTGGGACTCTCCAGACCATAAGCGGCCAGAACATCATCAATCCGTTTCGCCGCACCTGGAACTAGAAGAACCTGGATACCGCTTTTATGAAGGATTGCCAAATCCCTGACCAAGGAAGGAAAACGGGGATCCTCAATAATCCCCGCAGATATCATGATTACAAACCGCTTACCGTGAAAACGCTGGGCATACATGAACACTTCACGAATAAGGTCGACCTGACCCTGGAGTATTTGATCATCCATAGAACCATCCTTCCTCAATGTCATTGGTAGTTAATGTACACCGGTTGAGGTTTCAGAGCCATAACCTCTTCAGGAGTCATAAGGGGAAAATCAAAACCCACGGATTTCCAGGCTTTGGGATAGAAAAGTTTAAAACCCTGAAGGGGAATATTTTCAGCCCCCGCATTATGACTCCAGCTGGCAATTTTTAAAGCCGGTGGTCCAAACCCATCAGCATTGAGTACCAGATCAACCAGGGGAAAATGAGATTGTACATCATCTCTGTTTTGAATCATTTTGGGATGAAACTGGTGTACAATGAGCATCCTTCTTTCGAATATTCCGTGTTCCACCAGGTAATCCTGAATTATCTGCTGAATATTGTTCACTTCCCGGGCGTATACCCACCCAATTTCCTCTCCTGGGCGGGAAGTTCTCCATTCAGGATCTATTGCCAGGTGTACCGGCCCCTCGATAAGATAGGGCAGCATTTCCCGAATGCTCTGTTCCACGGAAAATCGACCTATCTGGTGGTCAAGAATAACAATCATGTCATTTTCCCGGGCAAAGGTAATGTAATCCATTATGAGATCCCGGGATAGCCTTCCAATATTGGCATCGGGCCAAACAGTACCAAAAATAAGGTGAAATGCCCGCTTTACTCCCCGGTCGCCGTTTACCCCGATAAACTCCTGTGCCCGCTCATCCAAAAGTTCAGCAAGTCTTTCAATGGAATGTTCACCCAGTATACCCATACGGGTGGAATTCGGATTTCCATAATAACCGACAACCGTGTAATGATCGAGTATCCCTGGAATTCTCATGGAATGAATATCCGGTTCAGGCACAACAGGCATCTGAAAAGCCGCCAGTTCATGCTCCGGGTTTACATCCCCAGAATCATCTGCAACATCATCCCCTAAATCCTCGACATCCGGATCAAGACTTCCCTCCACCGCCCGGGGCAGGGCTTCAGCCTGGTCCGGCTCATAGATATTCCTGTCTCCAGGGTAGTCGTGCTGCCCCATAAACACCGGACTCACAATACCTACCATGACAAGCAGGACCAGCAGGAGAACCATAACCTGTCGATGTTCCTGTGCCCACTTCGTTCCACCGGAACATTTGTTTTCAGACATGAATTTTCTCCGTTCTCAGTAAATGATAGGCATTCATAGACTTGCCCCAGCTCTCTCCTTGGCTCATACTATAAAGCAATGAGAAAAAAGAGGTCTTTCCTTAGTTTCGGCACATTTATGACTCACTTCAGCGGGATTTTCCTTTCTGGACTTTTAATCCTGATTCCTGGGATAGTTCTATCCTGTTCTCAGTCATCTGACCTGTCTACTACAGCCCTCCGGTCACAAATGACTGCACTCATGCGCCTTCATAGTTACGAATATTTATACCGGGAAATCCTGTATCTCGGGGACAGGCAAACCCTCCTTGGATTCATTCCCACAAGGGACCGGCAGTTTCTCTTCCGGGTTGATTTTCTGGTTAGTGCAGGGGTGGATCTCCAGGACGAAGGCTTCTCCCTGGAACGAACCGGTACAACCACAGATCCAGTAATCCTGCTGGAACTTCCCCAACCACGAATTTTCACCGTAGATGCACTGGAACATACTATTCACCAATATGTTAACCAGACCTTCGGGGGGGAGTTACGTTTCCTGGAAATGAGTGACCTCCTGACCCTTGCAGCCCAAAGTATCGAAGCAGATGCCTTGCGAAGGGGCATCCTCGACCAGGCTCGGGCCGAAGCAGAAATACTGATTCGTTCGTTTTTTGCCTCCCTGGGATACAGAAATGTTCGAATAGCATGGGGTACTGCCAATGGCTAAAAAGAAACAGGTAAAAAGAAAAACTCCCCCTTCTTTTCCCTTACTCTTTTCTCTCAAATTGAGTTTCTTCCTTGCGGTTATCCTGGCCCTCATTCTGGGGTTTCTTATTCTTTTTACTCCCTTCCTCGGATCCCCGCTGTTCAGCGGACAGTTCCTCCCTGCCCTGCTTGTCCAAAGTTCCCGGGTCATGGATGCATCGGGACTTCTCATTGACATGAGACCCGGTGATCAATTGAAACTCCTGGAGTATGTCCACAAGACCGTTTTTCCTTTTGATTACATTGACCCGAATACCAATATGACATCCCTTATTCGGATTATCCAGGAAGATACCACAGGCCGATCTTTTGCAGAAATCCTCGGACCGGACCGATACCAGACGTTCCAGGCTTACAACCTTGCCAGATCAACCGGATTTGACCCCAACGCTCCGGGAAACCCCTTTTTGGTTATTACCTTGCTCTATGAATTCGGCTACACCCTTGGAACAGACCGGACACCCTTTTATCGCCCCCTTGATGATCCTGATCATCTCTTGGTAGAATCTCCCCAGATCCTTGGAGTAAGGATTGAAGATCCCCGACGGGAAACCTATCCCTATCCGGATGTTCGTCTGAGTCCGGATAATTGGCGGAAAATTGCAGATTTCATTCTGGACCAGGCTCTCGTCAATCCTGATCTACCTCTTGCCAGGGAAAATGCCCGGAACCAGGCAAGACAGTTCTTTTCCAGCCTCCTGAGGGCCACCGGCAGCACTAATCCCCGAATAGAATTTTCTCATTAGGGGTTTACATTTCTTCCGGTTTTCGATATATTGTATATAGATTTTTTAATATATAAGGATGGTAGACCAATGACCGAAATGCTGACAAAAGAAACCTTTCTCACTAAGGTATTCGATTATGAAAATAAACAAGAGTGGGAATATCAGGGAGATAAACCTGCACTCATAGATTTCTATGCTGACTGGTGCGGCCCCTGCAAAATGGTAGCTCCTATTCTGGAAGAAATAAGCAATGAATACGGTGAGAAAATGCACGTGTACAAGATCAACACCGACCAGGAGCAAGAATTATCCGCAGCTTTTGGCATACAAAGCATTCCCAGTCTCCTTTTCATTCCTATGAATGACAAACCACAAATGGCAGCAGGAGCTCTCCCAAAAGATAGTCTGGTGAAAGCCATTAAGGAAGTACTAAAGGTTGAGTAGTATCATTTCCCAAGATTCTCCCTGCGGGGAGGATCCTCCTTCGTTCAGGGCTGCTCCATGCTGAGCAGCCACCTCTTTATTCTTTTTTTTCTCCTCATACTTTCCTCTTTTTTTTCTGGTACCGAGACAGCATTCACCAGTCTTTCCATCATGGATATTGAAACAATAAAAAAACATCACCCAAAACAAGGAAAGAGGGTTGAAAAACTCCACTCCAGGCCGGACATACTGCTTGCCACGGTCCTCATTGGAAACAACCTGGTGAATATTGGTATATCGGTTCTCTCTACCGACCTTACTATTAGACTCTTCGGCAGTGCCGCCCTGGGAATAACTACCGGAATACTTACCCTGCTCATACTGGTTTTTGGAGAAATCATGCCCAAGCAGCTGGCCATTCTCCACAATGTGTTCATTGTAACCCATACTGCCCGAATTATATCCCTGTTATCTTTTATCTTTGCACCACTGATCTGGATTCTTGCCTCTCTGAGTCGGGCTATTCAAACCCTGAGCAAGAAAAACCCCAGAACCCATTTGACCCTGGACGGAATCCTCCATATGGTCAAGCACGCAGAAAACATCGGTATACTGGAAAACTATCGCACCCGCATGGTAAAAAGCATATTTCGTTTCAACGATGTAAGCGTCCATGCAATTATGACTCATCGAACCAAGGTATTCAGCCTGCCACAAACCATGCCCTTAGACGAAGCGCTTCAGCTCATAACCCATGCAGGATATTCCCGGGTACCGGTTTTTCACAAGGATCCCGAACATATCGTGGGAGTCATTCTGGAAAAGGATGTTATTAAGCATTTGTATTCACCCAAATATCAGGGAAAGGAAGATCAGGATCTTACCCTGAAGGATCTCTTGCTACCTCCGGTTGTGGTTCCCGAAAGCTGGAAAATTCACCGGGTCTTTGGAAAGCTGAAAAGCGAGCGGTTGAACATGGCTATTGTTCTTGATGAATACGGCGGGCTTGCGGGCATTGTAACCATGGAAGACCTGGTGGAGGAGATTATTGGAGAACTGTACGATGAGAATGAAGAAAAGCAGGCTAAGAAAATTGTAAAAGACGAAGCAGGCTATTCCATCCAGGGGGATACCCCGATTCACGTCCTTGAAGATGTCCTTGGCCACGAAATACCCCACGATAAATCAATAGAAACTGTTGGAGGGTTCCTGTCGAGTCTCACTGAATCCTTCCCCGCACAGGGAGACTCTATTCCAACAGACTTTGGAACCTTTACCATTCAACAGATATCCCGGAAACAAATACTCCAGGTACTGTTTCTCCCCCATGAATCAGATCCCCGGATGAGCTGACAGAGCAGGAAACTTTTCAATAAATTTTTCTCTATATAGCGTTGACAAAAAAGCCTTATATCTACTATATTTCCGGCCGTTAGGACTTCTTCATTTTTTATGTAAAAACTGTTCAGCCTATTGTAACGTAATAATCCGTTTGTTGTTTTTTGAGCGTGAACAGAGCGGCTGCGAGAGTCGCCATTCGGCAGCGCTAACCTCCTTTTTTTATAAAAACCTACTTTCTAAGATCAGTGGAAAGTACGTTGATTTCGGCGATCCCCCGGGTTTTACCTCCTTTCCCGGGGGTTTTTTTTGTCTTTTTTACTTGAGGCTTTGCAAAAGGGACTTTATAGGCATTTTATTCCAACGGAAGAATCGGGATCCAATTCCACCCATTTCCTGCTGTTCCCGGTAATTCAGATTGACCATCACTGGGAGCTGGGCTACTATGAGCGCCATGAAGAAATATCCATTCCATGAAATTGAAACGAAATGGCAGAGGTACTGGGAAACCAACAGTACCTTCCGGGTCACCGAAGACCCCTCTGTGCCAAAAGAAAAACGTACCTATGTCCTGGACATGTTCCCCTACCCAAGCGGGGCAGGACTACACGTGGGTCACCCGGAAGGGTATACCGCAACCGATATTTACTGTCGGTTCTTACGAATGAAGGGTCATCAGGTTCTTCATCCCATGGGTTTCGACAGCTTCGGCCTCCCTGCTGAGACCTACGCGATTAAAACCGGCACCCATCCGGAAATTACCACAAAGCAAAACATCGTAAAATTCCGTCAGCAAATAAAGCGTCTTGGCTTTTCCTACGATTGGGACAGGGAAATATCTACCCATGAAGCTGACTACTACAAATGGACCCAGTGGATTTTCCTCCAGTTATATAAAAAAGATCTAGCTTACGTTGCTGAAATTCCCGTATGGTATTGTGAAGCCCTGGGAACGGTTCTCGCCAATGAAGAAATCATCCAAACCAGCGAAGGCCCTCGGAGCGAAATTGGCGGCCATCCTGTGGTTCGAAAACCCTTGCGTCAATGGATGCTCAAAATAACCGAATACGCAGAAAGACTCCTGGATGATCTGGAGGATCTTGATTGGCCCGAAAGCATTAAGGCCATGCAAAGAAACTGGATCGGGAAAAGTGTAGGTGCAAATGTAGTATTTCAAGTTGCCCATCACAACAGCACAATAGAGGTTTACACAACCCGACCTGATACCCTGTTCGGAGCAACCTATATGGTTCTCGCTCCCGAGCATCCCCTGGTTGCACACATTACCACAGACGAACAACGGAATGAGGTTCAATCCTATATTCAGAAAGCTGCCCTGAAAAGCGATTTGGAACGTACCGATCTGGCAAAGGACAAAACTGGAGCTTTTACCGGAGCTTTTGCTATTAATCCGGTGAACGGACAGGAGATTCCCGTTTGGATAAGCGACTATATCCTCATCTCTTATGGTACCGGCGCAATTATGGCGGTTCCCGGCCACGATGAGAGGGACTATGCCTTTGCGACACAGTTTGGTTTGGATATTATCCGGGTAGTTGCATCCCACAAGGATCAGGATCCTGCAGAACCTCTGGAAGAAGCCTTTGCCGATGAAGGTTGGGTCGTCAATTCCGGCCAGTTCGATGGATTAACCACAGCCGAGTGTAAGGAAAAAATTACTCTCTGGCTTGAGCAGCAGGGACTGGGAAAGAAAGCAATCAATTACAAACTGCGAGACTGGATCTTCAGCCGTCAACGGTATTGGGGAGAACCTATTCCTCTGGTAATCGATGAAGACGGTGAAATCCACCCAATACCCGAGTCCGAGCTTCCCCTGACCCTTCCTGCAGTCGAGTCATACAAACCTGCAGGAACAGGAGAAAGTCCCCTTGCTACCGTAACCGATTGGGTAAATACCACCCTCCCAGACGGAAGATCTGGTAAACGGGAAACCAACACCATGCCTCAATGGGCCGGTAGTTGCTGGTACTACCTTCGTTATCTGGATCCTCACAACGATAAAGAATTCGCCTCCCGGGATAAAATTGATTACTGGATGCCCGTGGATCTTTACGTGGGAGGTCAGGAACATGCGGTTCTCCATCTTCTGTACTCCCGGTTCTGGCACAAGGTACTGTATGACATCGGCGTGGTGAATACCACCGAACCCTATCTCCGACTGGTTAACCAGGGCATGATAACCTCTTACGCCTACCAACGAACCGATGGAACCTTGGTACCAATAGATGAGGTACGGGAAACAGCGCCGGGACATTGGATAGAAATCTCAACAGGCCTGGAAGTTCAACAGGTTATTGCAAAGATGTCAAAGAGCCTGAAAAACGTCATTAACCCCGATGATATTATTGAGGAATTCGGTGCTGATTCCATGAGGCTGTATGAAATGTTCATGGGCCCCCTCCGGCAGAGCAAGCCGTGGAATACCCAGGGGCTCATTGGTATTCACCGGTTCCTGGACAAGGTCTGGAGAATTGCCCAAAAACCTCTTTCTGAGCAGAAAGCTCCTCTGGAACTGCAAAGAGTCCTTCATAAAACAATAAAAAAAGTTGGCCAGGACACTGAAAACCTGGATTTTAATACCGCAATTAGCCAAATGATGATCTGTACAAACGAAATGAACAAGCTAGAGGTTCTTCACCGGGATATATGGGAATCTTTTATTCTCTGTCTTGCCCCCTATGCTCCCCACCTGGCCGAAGAACTATGGGAAATGACCGGCCATACCTCCACCCTGGCTTACGAACCATTTCCTGACTACGATCCCGCCCTGACCATAGACGACGAGCTGGAAGTGGTACTTCAGGTAAACGGCAAGGTAAGGAGTAAGATCATGGTGGTCCGGGGCACCGGTAAAGATGAACTCGAACGCCTTGCCCGGGAAAACACAAGAATCCAGGAGTATCTTGCCCAGGGAACCATTGTCAAAGTTGTAGCGGTACCCGATCGCCTGGTTAACTTCGTCATAACCCCCTCAAAGTGACCCTCATTTAAACCGGGGCATCAGCCCCGGTCGTTTTCTACCAACTCTTTATTAGTGCATCAAACCTTGTGGTAAAACATAATTATTTGTCAGAATCCTCAATCGGAAACCCATTTTCTGCTGGTAGTTATAGTTATGACCACACTATCT
>SKVS01000123.1 GCA_007129335.1 Spirochaetaceae bacterium | reverse complement strand
CTTATGTTGTTTTGCAGAAAGGATTTGAAGTTTTTCTTCAATTTCTCTTGGCAGGCGAACAGTTGTCATATATACCTCGTATTACTTAATGTAATACGGATTGCATTATTTGTCAAATCTATAAGTGTCTACCAGCATAGAAATCATCTCTTCGTCTCGATTAAGAAAAAGCCCCGGCCAAATGAACCGGGGCTGTCGTTCTATGGGGTTACCCATAGCATGATTATTAATGTCCGAGAATCAGACTCAATATTGCAAACACATCAATAATCCACAACATGGGGGGTATTTCTTTGAATTTGCCAATGAGAACCTTAATTACAGTCCATACCAGGAATGCCCAGACGATACCCTGGGTAATGCTGTAGGTAAGGGGAATAAGAATAAGTCCCAGGAATGCGGGAATTGCTTCATCGAACTGGTTCCACTTAATTTTGGTAAGAGGAGTTACCATGAAAATACCAATGAGTACCAATACAGGAGCAGTGGCTACTTCAGGAATGAAACTCAGTACCGGACTGAGGAACATAAAGGGAAGAAACAGCAACCCGGTTACCACAGCGGTGAATCCGGTTTTTCCCCCTTCTTCAACCCCCGCAGCACTTTCGATGTAGGTAGTTGCACTGGATGTTCCCAGCAGACCCGAAAGGGTGGTACCAATAGCATCAACCAGGAGGGCCTTTCCAACGTTTTCCGGCTCACCGGTTTTTTCATCGATAAAACCACCTACTTCCGCAACCCCAACAAAGGTGGAAATAGAATCGAAAAGGTCGGTGAACAAGAGGCTGAAAATGGGCAGGATCATACCAGCAGAAAGAGCTCCTGCGATGTCCAGTTGGAAAAATACTTCCAGACTTGGCAGAGCGAAAATCCGATCAGGCAGGCTGACAAAACCCTGTCCACCGGATGCTTCAACAATCAAACTTATTACAAAGGCCAGTAAACTGGTGGCAGCAATTCCAATAACCAGGGCACCCTTGGTCTTTTTAATGACAAGAACACTGGTGAGCACAAATCCAACCAGGAAGATAATGAGTACCGGAGTAACTCCTCCGAAGCCTACCACCGTTGCGGGGTTGTATACGATGAATCCAACGGATTTCAGACCAATAAGGGCGAGGAACAAACCAATACCCGCAGCAACTGCATAGCGGATGCCGGCAGGAATTGCCCGAACAATGGCTTCACGGATTTTCAGCAACGACAGTATTACGAAAATAATACCCGAAATGAAAACCGCACCCAGGGCTGTTTCCCAATTCATTCCCATACCCAGCACGAGGGTGTAGGCAAAGAATGCATTAATGCCCATTCCCGGAGCAAGACCAAAAGGAAGGTTTGCAACCAGACCCATGAGTATGGAGCTAATGGCACTAACCACAACCGTTGCAAAGAGTACCCCTTCGAAGGGCATACCCGTTGCCGACAGAATGCCGGGATTGACGACTATGATGTACGCCATGGTCAGGAATGTGGCAACCCCAGCCAAGACCTCGGTCTTGAGGTTGGTGCCCCGCTTTTGGAAGTCAAAGAATGCCGCAATGCTTTTCATCGGCTCCTCCTAAAAAAAGTGGTGATTTAAAACAACTGGTAATACTACCACCGGTACTATTACCATAACAGAAACCTGGTAATGGAGAGATATGGGGAGGGATAGGTGTGGGCATAGGCCGTACCGCCGGACCCTGTAGGCCCACGGCTCCAGGGTAAAGACGGTTCATCGGGAAAGAAACACCTTTCCGGTGCGCATGATTTCCCGAATTCCAAGATCGGCAAAAATCCGCACCGCTGCATCTACCGTTTGACTGGGTCCAACACATTGAATACTCATGTAACCGGACTTAATTTCGATTATTTCACACCCCGCAGCCCGGGCAATAAGAACTACTTCGCTGCGGGTTTGGGGATCGACAGTAACTTTGAACAGGGCGAGTTCCCGGGATATGGTATCTTCTGCTTCAATTTCCCTGGCCTCTATAACATTAACCAGGCGGTTGAGTTGATCTATAATGAGCTGGAGTACTTTTGAATCGCCGGTTGCAACAATGTTTATGCGTGAGAAGTCCGGCCGCTCGGTTTCTGAACCCACAAAGGACTCAATGTTATACCCTCGCCGGGCAAACACCATGGCCAACCGGATACTTACCCCGGGTACATTTTGAACATAGACGCTAACCAAGTGCTTCTTTGGCGAGGCCATTCAAACTCCTAGTCTGGGATGGCAAAAGCTACCACAGAGGGAAAAAAAGTTCTACCCACGAAGCATCATCACAAGCATTTCTGATACATATATTCGATTCTCAAGTGCTATTTTGACTGATTCTCCCCAGCCTTTTTTGCGCGTTTGTTGAGCTGTTTACCCAAGCCTGCCCCAACACCCGCCAGGGTAATAGACCCTTGGACAACAACGAGAATAACCAGGGGGAAAAAAGTTCGCTGGTTGAAACCATAGCTATGCAGGCCCTGCCCCATTAAATTCACTCCAAACCAGCTGAATCCGGTAACCAGAATTCCGAACCCGGCCCCAAGGGCGGTCCCGTACCTCCCGCCCATACCGGCTTGTTTCAGATGGAGAACCAGGGCAGTCCAAAGCACGATCATTAAAGCTCCATTTTCCTTCGGATCCCAGCCCCAAAATCGACCCCAGGCCTGGTCGGCCCAAAATCCCCCCAACATGGTTCCCAAAAAGGTCAGAACCAACCCAGCCCGGAGAAACAAGAGCATGACCTTTGAACCATCGAAGGTTTTGGATCCAGGATTGGGTCTAATCAGGCTGGATAGGACAACCACATTGCCCAACACCCCTCCCAGGAGAACTCCGCTATACCCCAGTATGATGGTAACCACATGAACAGCCAGCCAAAAATTAGTATTGAGGATTGCCGGCAAAACAGCCATACGGTCACTGGTCCCAAGGATATATTCACCGAGCAGGACAAACACCAGGCCCATACCCATGGACAGGGGAAGAACAGGGTCGGAAGAAGAACTTTTTCTTACAGCGGCATAACCACCAATTCCAAGGACCACCGTAGCGGTGAACAAGACACTGGAACCCAAGTTTGTCACCGGAGGTCTGCGGGTCACAACCATAGTTAAACTCATGGCAACCAGAGAAACCAGGAAGGGAGCGAGCCCCAGAATTCTCGTGGCCCCATGAAGAACATGGTGAACAATAACAGGTTTTTCATTCCCTAGAGCCTGAACCCCATACTTCGTTCTGGAAATGTGCATCCCAAACCAGGCAATAAGAACCAACAAAGAGAGGTTTTGCACCCATACCCAGGGTTGAAACCCCAAGAATACTATTTCAGCTCTGCGCCGGAGGGGAAACCCTGAGAGCATGGGATCATCGGTCTGCCACCCTAAATATGCCTGCTGGAACACCGCGAGTTCTTTGAAATAGGTCGCCCACAGTTCGGGATTGGAAGGGTCAGTACCCTGGATGAGATGTTCTGCCATGAAATCGACCAAATCGGGATTGCCCCGTCCTCGGTACAGAGGGCCGGCCATGAGGGCCTGAGCTGCCAGGGGATGGTAGGCTTCCATGGCCAGGGGAGGGTCCAGTACATTTTCCAGAGGAACCAGGGCAACCAAATTTTCCTGCCAGTACCGTGGTTCGGTTGGGAGCACATCGGGAATGATTTCTTCGTTTAGGGAAAAAAACCCTGACCTGCCCAGAGCAGGGGGATTCAATGCACCCCGCAATTGGGCATAGAGTTTTCCCCGCTGATACAAACGAATGAGTTCCCGCTCCAGGGTGTCAAGATCGGGATCGGACTGGAGAGACCGTTGTTCAATGAGCTCGCCAAGGGAAAAAAGCAAAACAAAGGCAGGACGCAGCTGGTTAAAGGTATAACGCCCCCCCTGGGTGAACTCCAGCTGGAGAGCCCGAAACACTCCGGGATTATCGATAGGAAACAGGCCCAGGGCATCGCTTTCCCCGGGGGAAACCATAGTTAACAATAGTATTTCCCGGGAACTGTAGCCTTGCACACCCGCGGGTATACCCAGGGAACGGGTTACCATTGAGGCAAAGCTTTCCATGGGCATCCATCGTCCGCCTGATTGTACAGATAACTGGGAAAACCAGTGTACTGCTTCAGATGGAATGTCAGTGAATTCCGGGTTTCCCCGGGCAAAGCCATCGTGCCCTGAAAAGAGCAACAAAAGCATCAGCACGAAAAGCACTTTTACCGAATTACCTGAACTGCCCGGATGAGAGGATTTACCAGATTCTTTCAATTTCTTTAGCTTATCCAGTGCAGGGAACCTCATTTTTTGGCCGTACAAAACAACCATTCCCAGAAAAGTCAGTACTGTCCCCCCATAGGGCATCCAGGGAGCAAGGGTCTTACGAACAGCAAGAACCGAAATGGTCCGGGGAATACCCAGGGAGGCATCGGCTAAACGGTATGAGCT
>SKVS01000303.1 GCA_007129335.1 Spirochaetaceae bacterium | reverse complement strand
TCAAGCAAGAAGGTTAGGATTTGTCATTTGTTTTGCACGAATGCACAAATGCATAATTGTGCATTTGCTCTACCCTGGCCCGGTTGTATCGTTGAATGAGCAGAAATGGAAGGTTTCCAAGCAGGCCAACGGGGGGCATCCAAATGGCTATATCTGGAGTATTCCACAGAAAGAATGTCCAGGAAAAAACGAAAGGAAGCCAATGGCTGAATTCTGCACGGAGAGTTTCATGGTAATATATATTCAAAGTGTCGTAATCCGATGAAATAAGACGATTCTTCGCAATACCGCCAGCGAAGAATGCTCCTGCTTCGGGTAATGAATCTTTCCAGGATTTTATATGAAAAAGCCTTTGGTAGATTCTTCCTTTTTGTTCATATGTACCTATTTTCAATATTCTGCTAAGAACCGATAGTCCCCTTGGGGTTACTTTATGGGCGAGCCAACCGCTAAAAATTTGAATGAAAATCCAGGTGCATGAAATCATCAGAATACGAAGAAAAACTTCCATTAGCCAATCCTTTCCTGGTTTTCCAAGGGGACTGCTCGACCTCGCCATAATACAGTTCCACCAAGAACTTTCAGAATCCAGGCGCGACCCATAACCATGGCGTAGAAAATGAGGTGCATGGGGAATAATAAAGCGCTTAAAAGAGAGAAGTTTCCATATAAGGGAAAAGAGATAGCCAGGGTTAGCACGTAGGCCAGATAAAAGAGTAAATTCGTATAACCAGGCAATATGCCCAAGGTACTGCCGGCAGCCTGAAATCCTGCCTGTACTCCGGTAGTCCCTACTCCAATGAGCCAGAAACAGATTGCGAAAAGAGTAAGGGTTGGGGTTGTCCCCGCTCCAGCTAAGAAGTTCTTGGTCCATCCTCCATACATTTGGTTAAAGCCTTCGGGATACATTCGAAATTCGAACAGTTTTCCCCCAAGAAAGGTACACAGGGGTATTGAGTGAGCACGGCATTGTATTCCGAACTCCACATCATCGAGGACCGAAGCTTTGACCGCCTCATGGCCCCCTGCCCGATGGTAGTCCTTGGCCGATAACCCAATTACAGGCCCGAAAAGACCCCGGGTATTCTGGCCTAAGGACAGGGATGGAACAACCTGCAGGTTAAAGAATGAGCTCAGGTTTTCGTACCACTTTTGGATTCTATGATAGGGCTGTACCGATACCACTCCCCCAAGGTTTTGCAATTGGTCCATGAGCACAGCAATCCCTTCAGGATGGACCTTAACATCGGCATCGAGAAAAATAAGAACCTCACCCTGGGCTTTCAGGGCACCGGTATGGCAGGCCCAGTTTTTACCTGCCCACTCCGGGGGTTTAGGAGGAGCTGTAATAACTTGAGCCCCAAGTTTCTTGCAAATGTCGGCTGTGTTGTCCGTTGAACCATCATCGATCACAAGAATTTCTCTCATGTCAATTTTTTGTATGAACAAGGAGGTAAGGAGTTCGGGAATACGGTGCTCCTCATTTCGGGCTGGTATAATTACCGAAATTGGGGGCACCCCGGTTCTCTGCAAAATAGTTGTATTGGGCTGATTCCCCGGTTCTTTGCTCCGGAGAACATACCGTGTCTTGCCAGGAAGAGGGGCGAAGAGAAAAATCCCCGAAACTAGTCCCAGGGTCATGAGGAATAACAACACAAGTTCCATGGTAGGAAACTACGAAAAAAAAGTCGGAATATCCAGATAAAGTTGTAGGTGGTGGTGTTTTTTGACAAAGTGCCATGGATAGCAAATCAATTTTTCAGAGGAGTCTCGGTTTACCCCCTCAGAGGGTTTTTATGACAAGAGGTCTTACCTGACCTAGGCTCACCACAGAAACCACCTAACCAGAAAATACCCGGTCATTCCAAGGATGCCGGGATACAGAACAAACAAGAACCCAATGGACAGAATGCTCTCATTTCTCGTGGCTTGAATAAAGCCCTGTGTCTGGATTGAGCTTATAAATCCGTACCAGGTAGTAATGCCGGCTACCTGGGCAAGTCCGTTTACAATGATTGCAAGTACCAGAATTGCAATGCCGGTTAAATATATGTGCCAAATCATGAAATTGTCCTCCTCCGCCAGGTTTTATTCTGTAAGGCAAGTGTGGTAAACCTGGAACATCAATAGCAGGTTCGGTGAAACCATGGCCTTGCCCGTTCCAGCTGGGCAGCGAGCTGAAAAAGCATATCTTCCCTGCCCATTGGGGCAATAAAATGGGAGCCCATGGGAATGTTATCCTCGGTCCAGTACAGGGGTACCGACATGGCTGGCTGGCCGGTAATATTTGCCAATTGGGTAAAGGGAACTGTAGATAACTGGTCCCTGGCGATTGAGTCTGCTACCTTCATCAGCCGGAGCACCTTTCCTCCATTCAGGGCAATCAATACAGATCCCAGGATTTTCAGGGGCCAGGGAGTATCGAATTGACCAATTCTGGGAGGCAATTCTGCCAGGGTAGGGGTCAGGAACAGGTCGTAGGTTTCATGGAATTGGGCCATGATTCTGCCGTAGGTATTCCAGCTGTTAATTGCACTGGCAAATTCTCCTGCATTGTATGCCCTGCCCAGGGCCGCACAGCTGGAGGTGGCGAATTCAAAGTCTTTGGAGGACCTGTCTTTCCCTCGCTGTTTTTGAATTTGGGCAACTTCGGCAGCAACCTCACCGAAATACATGGTTAAATACGATGCGGTAAGTTCGTGCCAGTCATACTGAGGAGCTGCCTCAACCACACGGTGGCCCAGGGATTCAAGCAGGGCCACGGTGGTATTCACTGCTTGCAGACTTTCGGGGTGCAGGTCCTTTCCAAACGGGGTCGTGCGAGCAAAGCCAATGGTCAGGGGTCTTGGGTCTGATTGTATGACCTGGGAATAGGGTTGCTCAGGAGGCGCAAGGGTATAGGGAGCTCCGGGTTCGGGTGCTGTTTGCAGGTCCAGTAATGCTGCGCTGTCCCGAACAGAGCGGGTAATTGCGTGGGTTACCGCTGCTCCCTGCCAGGATTGGGCAGCGTCCGGGCCGTTGGGAGTTCTTCCTCTGGTGGGTTTGAGTCCGAACAACCCGGTGCACGAGGAGGGAATTCGAATGGATCCCCCTCCGTCTCCTGCGGTTGCGGCGGGAACCATTCCCTAAGCAACCGCGGCAGCGCTACCTCCGCTAGAACCGCCGGGAGAAAGCTCCAGATTCCAGGGATTTCTCGTTGGCCCATGAAGGTCAGGTTCGGTTACTCCCATGAGTCCGAATTCCGGGGTATTGGTTTTTCCCAGTACGCAGAATCCTGCTCCGCGGTACCGAACCATGTCGGTGGTATCGTGGTCAGATATATTCTGCGCCAATGCGCGGCAGGATTTTGTGTACCTGGTGCCCTTCATTTGGGTTAGCAGATCCTTGAGCAGCAGGGGTACCCCGTAGAAGGGGGCCTGTGGATCCCCTTGTTTCAACATTGCCCATGCTTCGTCATACAGTGGGGTTATGACTGCATTTATATTCGGGTTGGTCTTCTCTATTATATGTATTGCCGTTTCCAGTACTTCTTCCGGGCTGATCTGGCGGGTTTTTATGAGCTGTGCCAGCCCCAAAGCGTCGTACTGGGTGTATTCTTTGAACATAGGTAGGCCTCCCGGGAATTGCTTGCCCTCATGAGCCTATTATTCCGACAAATTGCTTGTTGTAAAGGTCTGCATAAATACCCCTTTTATCCATTAATTGGTCGTGGTTTCCGTCTTCCATAATGCGGCCGTCATCTATTACGATGATCCGGTCGGCGTTGCGAACGGTACTTAAGCGGTGTGCAATAATTACTGCCGTACGGTTTTGCAGGAGTTCGTTCAGGGCAGATTGGATCTGGGTTTCCGTAATAGTGTCTACACTCGAGGTGGCTTCATCCATAACCAGGACAGACGGGTTTCCATAAATAGCCCGGGCAATGCTGATTAACTGACGCTGACCGGTGGAGAAATTGACACCTCCTTCCTGAATTATTGTATGAATACCATCGGGCAGCCGGGATATGACTGGACCTAAGCCGCTGCGTTCAGCAGCAGCCTGTACGAGGTTGTGGTCAATGTGGTCCGATCCAAAAGCTATGTTTTGGGCTATGGTGCCGGCGAACAGGAAGGGATCCTGGGAAACGTAGCCCGTATGCTGGTGGAGGGAGTGTTGACTCAAGTGTCGAATATCAATTCCATCAATCAGCACCGAACCGTTGGTAGGATCGTAGAACCGGAGTATGAGGTTTACCATGGAGGACTTGCCAGCGCCGGTGTGCCCAACAATAGCCAGGGTTTGTCCTGCTGCAATTGTCAGATTAATATTTTTCAGGACCTCGGTTCCCGGAACGTAGGAAAAATCCACATTGTTGAATTCTATGGTTCCCTCCATAGTACCTAGGTCCTGAGCATCCGGAGTATCGAGAATAACAGGTTT
>SKVS01000061.1 GCA_007129335.1 Spirochaetaceae bacterium | reverse complement strand
GGGGAGTTCTCCCGGTTCGGCCTGGACCGCCAGGGTTTCGGTCACTCGGCCATCCTTGTAGGCGAAACACTCTATGCGTTGTTTGGATTCCAGTGCCTGTTCTCCATCGGGCTTCCATATCCTGAGCTGATCGTAAGAGTCACTGCTGTAGTCCAGGATCATATACTCCCCGTCTTCAAGGACTGGTTGTACAACCATAGGGGACAGGGTTTCTACCAGGTAATCCTGCAATTCTCCCAGAGCATAGCGGGTTTTATCGATTACCCTCCTGGGTTTTTCCTGCACCAGTTCCAGGATTTGATCCAGCTGGGCTGTCATGAGTTGTTCAATTTCGCTCTTTTCCTCGGGAGCTTCCCAAAGGCAATGGGTTATGAGGAAACAGTCGCTCAATTCTACCCGTTCCCTGCCGTGTGCCCTGGCACTGGCTTTTAGAAGGTGAATAATTTTCTTCCACCTCCTGTCAGAGCTTCGACCCCTTTGCAGGAGGATCTGTCTCAAGGCTGTCACAAGCTGAATGACCCAGGGCGACAGTTCCACCGCCTGGAGAGAGGCGCGGAACTTCCGGAGTTGTTCCGGTGTAATTTTTACTGAATCGGGAACCGGATCCCCGTAAGGATCGGTATGGCTTGCAAGGTAGTGGGTAAACAGATCCTCTTCCTGGATTGGCTGAATGTTCAGGCGGACGAGAAAGCGGTCCCAGAAAGCGGCTGTTTCTTCACCAGGATGGAGGCTGTTGGATGCCCCAATGAGGAGCATCATGGGAATAGACACTTCCTTAACCCCGTTGCGGTAGAGTTTCTCGTTCATTGCGGTTAGTAGAGCGTTCTGGATAGGGGGACTTGCGTTCCAGACCTCATCAAGAAAAACAATGTCCGCATTTGGCAGGTAGCCCTCGGTCAACCGATGGTAGGAGTCGTTCGTGGTAAGCTGCTGAATTGAAACCGGTCCAAAAATTTCATCGGGGGTGGAGAATTTTCCCATGAGGTACTCAAAGGATGTACCTTTTTTCAGAATATAGGACAGGCGTCGGGCGATAAGGCTTTTTCCAACTCCCGGAGGCCCGAGGAAAAAAATGGATTCTCCTGCCAGGGCGCAGAGAATGCTCAGGCGGACCGGTTCATCCCGTTCGTAAAGTCCCGTTAAGCTGTGTTCTATAAGGCGTTGAATGTCCATCGTTGTGAGTGTATTGATCCCGGGGCTTTCCGTCTACCGGCTTTTTGGGCTACCATGAACCCATGAGCAAAATTGACCTGTACTGGGATAAAGTGGAACAGGAGCAGGAATACTCCTGCAGTATATTTCAAATACACCGGGCCCGACACCGACGACACGACGGTAAGGAGGCGGATTTTTATTTGCTTCAAAGCCCCGATTGGGTAAACATAATACCGATAACGATTAATGAACGCAAAGAGCCCTGTTTTGTACTGGTGCGTCAGTACCGCCCCGGTGCAGGGAAGCTCTCGTTAGAATTTCCCGGAGGCTTGGTGGATCCGGGAGAATCTTGCGAATCTGCGGCCGGTCGGGAGCTCAGGGAAGAAACCGGATATTGTGCAGGGGAACTTCTGCATATTGGAACAACGAATCCTAATCCTGCGTTCATGACCAATACTATGCGAACCTATATTGCCCGGGATCTTAGTCTCTGTTCTCCCCAGGATCTGGATGAAGACGAACACATAGAAGTATTTCCTGTTCCGATAAAGGATATAGTGAACTACCGGGTTCCCGAGTTTCAGGTGAATGGAATCATGCTCATTGCCCTTGGGTGGTACATGAAATGGGCTGAAAATGTTGAATCAGGAGTTATTTAGTGAACCAGGAAAGGCAACAAGGGTTGGAATGGGAGTTCAGCTGTGAAATGGAGGTTCGGGACTACGAGCTTGATTCCCAGGGTATTGTAAACAACAGCATCTATTTCAATTACTTCGAACACGCCCGACACAAATTTCTACAAGCTCGAGGAGTGGATTTTTCCTTTTTGCAGGAGAATGGCATAGACCCGGTAGTCGTGCGGGCAGAAATCGACTACCTGGTCAGTTTAAGAAGTACGGATCAGTTCATGGTACATTTACGATGGGAACAAAAGGGACGGATGAGAACCGTGTTCCATCAGGAAATAACCAGGGTTTCTGACAGCAAGCTCATGACCAGGGCCAAATTTATCGTTGCAACCCTGGTGAATAAAAAACCTGCCCACGCGAAGGCTTTATTCGAAGCCCTTGAAGGGGGAAGCAGTCTGTAGATCTGTAGAAAAAGTTCAGCGACTAGGACACATTTGCCTTGCTGCTTAACTCATGGACAGACTGGGACAGGGAGTCCAGGGATGCCTGGTTCTGCTGGATCCGGGATTCTATATCCTGAACTGCTGCCCGAACCGACTGAACGCTCTGGGTAATCCGGGCTGCATCCTCTGTTACCCGTTTGGACAAGCCGCTTACCTGAGCCATGTAATCGTGGATCTGCTGCTGGTTTGAGGCAATGGTATGACTGCCCTCCCGAATGGTAGATGAGCTGTTTGACAGCAGCTGCATAGAGTTAATAATGATTCTCCCTCCTTCAGAAAGTTCTCGGGAAGAATGGCCAATTTCTTCAAAGGACTGGGTAACAAAATTGATCTGATTTTCGATCTCATTCATGGATTCCCGGGTTGATTCCAGGGACTTTCCTGTTTCGGTTATTGACTGGGTCAGATCAGAGAGATTTTTGCTTATGAGGTCGGAATTTTCCGAGGTACTGGATGCCAGTTTTCGTATTTCTTCGGCAACCACAGCAAAACCCTTACCCGCATCACCGGCATGGGCAGCTTCAATAGCAGCATTCATTGACAGAAGGTTAGTCTGACTGGCGATGTTTGCCACAATTGCATTAACTTCCTGAAGGTTCTGCATTTCCTGAAGAACCTGGTCAAATGAACCCTGGGTAAGGTCAATTTCCTCCCGGCCCTGGTGAATGAGGTTTTTCAGCGCTCGGGTAGAATCCTGCCTGGAATCGATAATGGCTGCAACCGAGTCTAAGGATGCGGACATTTCATTTACCGATGAGGTGGAATCCTGTACCACCCTGTCGGTTCCCTCAACCTGGTTGGTAAAGTTAACGGTTTCATTTTTCGAAACATCCACTGACTGGTTAACCTTCTGAATTGTTTCGCTCAAAGAAGAAATTTGCTGGCGGATTTCGTCGGTCATGGTGTTCATAGCAGAGAGGTTTGTAGTGATTTGCTGAAAATCATTTGCCAGGAGTTTAAAATCCTTGCTTTGGCTGACCGATGCATTCACCACCCCGTTTATTTCTTCAACGATGAGCTGGGTCTGTTTTTGGTTGTTCTCCATGTACCGAAGGCTGTGTTGTTTGGTGCGGATGATGTATATCAGGAATAATCCTATAAGAATGTAAATTACCATGCCGCTGATAAATCCCTGTTGAAGCATTGCCTGGTCTGCTGATCCGGGGATCTGACTCGGTAGCAATTGGATAAAGTTCTTCCCAACCATCGCAAGAATACCGACACCTAAGGTGATAGCTGTTGTAATCCAGGTAGAGGAAAAAACCACGGTCAGTACAACCGGTCCAATCATGTAGAAATAGCCTTGATACAAGCGCAAGAAATGGGTATCGGGAAAGTTAAAGGTCAGAAAAACAAACATGAAGGTAATAATAATAGTGGTTATGATAATTGAGGGTACAAATTTCCTTTTGTAGAGTAACACCATGGCCAGGGTGAGAATAAGGAATGCCACAATCTGAGCAAGGGCAGCCATGGTTCTTCCATTTATGACATCGAGAAATGCGGTCAGAGGGAGTACTGCCATAATGAGGGATTGGGTTAACAGTAATCCCGGAGCCTGGTGGCGAACCACCACATCCTCATTGGCGTAGATCTGACGAAAGTTTCTGATTTTGATCACTTGAATCTCCTGTACACTCTTCAATATAAGGGTTTTATGATGTTTTTTCCAAGGGCAAAATTACCGTAAACTCGGTTTTCCCCGGCTCGGAAATGAAAGAAAGTGTACCTCCATGGTGTTGTACTATGGAACGGCAAATTTCCAGACCCAGTCCCATGCCTTCTCCAATACCTTTGGTGGTAAAAAATGGGCGGAAAATCTTATCGTGCAGATCTTCGGGAATACCCGGACCATTATCGGCAATACTTACTCTGCCGAATTGACCTTCAATGGCTGTTGTTATGGTGATTTTTCCCTTTCCGTTCAGTGCCTGTATGGCATTGAGGAGCAGGTTCATCCATACCTGACCCAACTGATCGCTTACTCCCTGAACCTGGAGATTTCCATATTTTTTCTCCAGTTCAATTGCTGCCTTGGTTTTGTTGTGCAGGAGGGTGAGAATATTTTCTATTTCCTGATCAACCTGTACCAGGACAAACTGCTGTTCCTGATCCTGTTGCAGGTAGGCCCGAAGCGCT
>SKVS01000250.1 GCA_007129335.1 Spirochaetaceae bacterium | reverse complement strand
TCAACCCTGGGTTGTACTACCAATCGGGAGTACCAACTCATTAGTGAGGATGTATTCAAAAACTGGAAAATTGACACACAACCCCATGTCCTCGATCTCCAGGTTGGAGCTACCGATGATTTACGCTTCGGCATAGCTCTAAACCGGGATACCCGTTACTTTATTTGCCATGGGATTTACGATCTTCGCACCCCCTGGTTTTCTACCGAGAGAATAACCGCGCTTATGAGGTTGAGCCCGGAAGACCGGCAAAGGCTCGCCGTACGGTACTACGATGGGGGTCACATGTTTTACAGCTGGAAGAACAGCCGCAGCGCTTTCTACAACGACATGAAAAAGTTCTACCAACATTAATACCTTGGGGATGTTTATATCTCAGCAGGGTTCAGCCGATCCATCCAGGGTCGGCTGTATAAGAGGTAGAATCCCAGGGCTGCTGTACCGAGGTTGGAAACAAACATGGAAATCCATACCCCAACCGGACCAATGCCCATTACCAGAACAAGAAACCAGGCCAGAGGAACGCGTAAACCCCATAACCGAATCATGTTTAACAGCATTATTGGTTTAGTATCCCCGCCCCCCTGAAAAGCACCAGTTATTACCGTGAAAAGGGAAAACAGTACAACCGAAGGGGATACAATTCGAAAAAGGTCCCGGCCCAGGGCTTCTACCTGGGGATCCTGAATAAAAAACGACACAAAGCTGTTTCCCCTGAAAAAGGTGAAGGTCATGCCAATACTGATAAACACAAATATGGTAAGCACCGCATAACGGAGCACCAAACGGGCTTGATCTTTTTCTCTGGCCCCCAGTTTCTGACCAATCATGACCGTGGTTGCCTGGCTCATCCCCAGGGCAGGGAGCATGAACAGGTTGATAATCCGGTTCCCAATAGAGAAAGCTGCAATAACCGGAGTACCCAGACTGTTCACAACACCCTGTAAGACAGTGAATCCCAGGGCACTGGCACTTTGCCCGACCGCTGCGGGCATACCAATAGAAGCCATGAGTCCCAGAGCCTTAGGTTGAATGATCAAATGTTTCCGGTGTAATCGAACACCCTTAACCCCCCGGATGAGAATTACAAA
The DNA here is from genome assembly GCA_007129335.1 of Spirochaetaceae bacterium. GTDB lineage: Bacteria > Spirochaetota > Spirochaetia > DSM-27196 > Salinispiraceae > SKVS01. The sequence continues at coordinate 3,364 of SKVS01000250.1, read as the reverse complement.
CCCAATAACAACTGCCAGACCTTGGCTAAAAACTGTTGCGTATGCTGCTCCTGCAACTCCCAAGGCGGGGAAACCCCAGTGGCCGAAAATAAGCAGCCAATCCAGGAATATATTCAAAATGACCGTAAACCCCTGGATGATAAAGGGGGTAATACTGTCCCCCATTCCCTGCATAATATTTTGGAATGCAAAGTACAAAAAGGTAAGGGGCATAGCCGACAAGAGAATTCCCAAATACGCCTGGGTATAGGGAAGAACCTCACCGGGTACCTGCAAAAGGTTCAGCAAAAAAGGCATGAGCAGCAAAATCGGACCGGCAAGTACGATGCTTCCTACAGCCATGAGGCTGACCAGCTGACCCAGATAAAATTCCTGCTTTTCCTTATCATCCTTGCCTCGGGATTGGGCAATAAGGGTTAACCCTGCGCTGGAAAAACCACCGCCAAGTACTATGAGGAGAAAAAGAATGTTGAAAGAAACACCCGGAGCACTAACCTGTGCAGGGCCGAGCCTCCCAAGAAACCAGGTATCCGCCAGGTTATAGAGGGTTTGCATAAAGTTTCCTGCCATTATTGGCAGGGACAGGCGGATGAGTTGACCATAAAGGCCCGGTGAAGCATGAGGAAGTTCAGTTTTTTGCATTGGTTGTAAGGTACATTTAATTCAACTTGGTGTATACTCATTTTTATTATGAGTATACATATCGAAGCGAAAGCCGGGGAAATTGCCCCCGATCTGTTGTTACCCGGAGATCCCCTTCGGGCTAAATTCATTGCCGAAACCTATTTTGATAACCCGAAACTGGTGAATCAAATCAGGGGGATGTACTGCTATACCGGTACCTACAAGGGTAAACCCGTCTCAGCCATGGGTTCGGGAATGGGTCAGCCATCTCTCTCCATTTATGTAAACGAGTTGTATCGGGATTACGATGTACAACGGATCATTCGGGTTGGAAGTTGCGGAAGTATTCAGCCGGGAGTTAAAATTAAAGACTTGGTCCTGGCCCAATCGGCCTGCACCAATAGTGCGGTGAATAAGCATCGGTTCAGGGGTATGGATTATGCTCCCCATGGGGATTTTGACCTCCTTGTCACAGCCCGGAACCTGGGGAAGAACATGGGTCAACAGGTCCATGTAGGATCAATCCTCTCAAGCGATACCTTCTACGAAGCGGATCCGGACCTCTGGAAGCTTTGGGCAAAGTACGGGGTACTGGCGATTGAGATGGAAACTGCCGAGCTGTACACCCTTGCCGCCCAGTACGGACGCAAGGCTTTGGGACTGCTCACGGTAAGCGACAGTCTGGTAGATCCGTCGGAGGATGTTCTCCAGGACAGGGAAAAGGGATTCAGAGCTATGGCTCAGGTTGCCCTCGATACCCTGAATTCCCTGGACTAACCAACCAAAGAGCAGCTCCCGGGGCTTCTTTCAATTGACAATTGAAATTTTTCCCTTGTTGCCCTGGATTAAGAAAACCTAAAAACCAATGGTTGGTTTCTCCCAAGGAAAGCAACCTCAAACAGGAGTATTCATGATTTTTGCTAAACAAACTCATTTCCCCGTTGCAGCTATAAGATTTTTTGCAATTGCAGGATTTATTGCCGCATTTGGATTCATTACCGGCTGTGCAACTACCGAACAACCCGTTACCGAGGAGCTGCCCACAATAGCAGAAGAAACGGTCAGCCTGGAGACTGCCTTTGTACAGGCAGGCCCAGATCTGCCTCCCTACCCTCCCTTTCCTGCATACCCCCTAAATCCCACCGGTGCTCCAGAACCTCTGGATTCCTTCCTGGATGAGAGTACCCTGGTTTCGGTTCAGGAAGACCCCTGGGGAGGCTATGTAGCCTTGTTAGAAACTAGTCTCAACTACTACTGGGAAGGAAAGCGGGTATCCACAACCTACCAAATTGTCTTTGGCGGATTGGATGAGGTCATTGCCCAACCCGGGCCCCTTGCTCCCGGTCAGGAACTGGGAATTATGGGTCCCAATGCCTACCTTACTGCCCGAACCCCCTCCCTCGACCGATCCATGGTCAGATCAACAGAAATGTACCCCCTGTTCTTTCAAGACTACTGGTATTTCCAACCCAATTGGCTTGAACCGAACCGAATGGATCATCTGCTTTTCCGACAAAACCCCAATGTCCTGGATGCAACAGAAGATTACTATAACCGGGTTGCCCTGGGAGACCAGGCCATAAACGGGCCTGGGGAGAATTTTACCTTGGCACACGATCCAGACCAGGACATGATTCGTTTTATTCTTGTTATCGATGAGCTGCCTGTTCCTGCAGACCTTACCGATGCGCTTTACGAAACCCAAATGTATTATTTCGGGAACCCTTCTGTTTTTACCCTCCAGAATATTGTTCAAGGAAACGAGTATAGCGTTGCCTTATACTGGCTCGATGGATTCGACGAATACCTTGCCTACGAGGTAGATCCGGGAGAACCTGTCTGGGTCTACGCTTACACCTACACCATGAACCATGAAGAGAACCAGGTCATGGTATTTGTAAGGGACTTCAGTCCTTTTTCTGATGAAGAGGTTATTGACTTCCGAATAGAAGAAATCAGACAGGAATTCCCCGATCTCGAAGTAGCCTTTCCCCGGCTTCCATAAGCGCCGGGTCAGGGGGTTCAAGATCTTTCAGCAGGTAGGGAAAACGAAGGTTTTCCCACTTGTACAAAGCCATTTGGTGAAAGGGCAGAAGTTCCACCCTCTGGATAACCGAGTACCCTTGGAGAAAATCTCCCAGGGCCTCCAGGTCTTCAATCTGGTCAGTGTAGCCAGGAACAACTACGTGGCGTATCCACACCGGCTTTTTATTTTTCTCCAGCCATTCCAGAAAACCCAGGGTATTTGCGTTGGAAGCTCCGGTGAGCTTCCGGCAAATCCCATCATCCAGAGATTTTATATCCAACAATACCAGATCGGTTTCCTCAAGAGCAGAAACCACCTTTTGAGCGGGAATGATCCCCGAGGTATCCAGGGCTGTATGAATTCCCTCCTGGCGACAAAGCTGAAAAACCCGGGTCACGAATTCAGGCTGGACCAGGGGCTCACCTCCAGATAGAGTCAGGCCCCCGGTTCGGATGAACCGTTTATACCGAAGAACATCGGCAAAAAAATCATCCGCATTCATTATCTTTCCAGCCCGGAGTTTCCAGCTGTCCGGATTATGGCAGTAAAGACACCGCAAGGGGCATCCCTGGAGAAATCCAACGTAGCGGATTCCTGGACCATCTACCGTCCCACCGGTCTCAATCGAATGGATGTATCCCTGAATGGGTTGATCTGCCTGGAAACTCATGGACTATCCTAGAGCACCCGGTGAAAGGTTCTGTTAATGACGTC
>SKVS01000187.1 GCA_007129335.1 Spirochaetaceae bacterium | reverse complement strand
AACCCCTTATTGTGCAGTATATCGATATTCAACAATTCGATCAGATCCTGGAAGAACACCGGATACTCGATTCGGTACAGCAGTTCAGCAGGGACTTGTTTCTCGATTCGTTCTGAATTTCCGGTTTTATTTTTCAAAGGAGCTAGGGGTATGAAGTGCTTTCTGTTTGTTCTGTTATTCGTTTTTTCCTTCCTGCCTCTCTCGTGTCAGAACACCCAGGAAACCACAGCCAGGATGGTGGTTGGTCAGAAAGAAATCACCGTAGAAATTGCCGATACTCCCGAAACCCGTCAGAGGGGGCTCATGTTTCGGGAAAGCTTGCCCGAAGATTCGGGAATGTTATTTGTGTTCCCTCAGGATGAAGTTCTTACCTTCTGGATGAAAGATACTTCTATACCCCTGTCCATTGCCTATATCGACCAAAACGGTGTGATCATGACAATAAAGAACATGTACCCCTTCGATTTGACTCCTGTCTCTTCGGATGTACCTGTACGGTATGCTCTGGAAATGAACCAGAACTTTTTCTCCCGAAATGCCATACGGGTTGGAGATCGGGTAATTCTTCCCGAACAGCTCAGATAAGCCGGTCAGGAATCGGATACCAACTGATCCAGCTCAGGAAACAGTTCCAGCAGGGGTTTCTCCTCGGGTCCGGCGGGTTTGTTTATCATGATCTGGATTTTCTTTTCTACCTTTCCGAGTTCCTGTTCCAGCTTCTGAGCGAGGAGGATTCCTTCTTCGAAGAGTTGGGTTGCCTCATCCAGCTCCTGGGCGCCTGAGCGTAATTGGTTGCTGATGGTTTCTAACCGTTCCAGATCTTTCTCGAATTGTCCCATGGTTCTTTTCCTTTTGTTAATTATTGTTATTTTGGTCCGGCTGGATTTCAGCGTTTTTCGATGCATCAGAAAATTGAATGCTTACGTGCATTCCAGTTTCTGCCTGTTCTGCCAGTGAAATGATACTTCCGTCCCGAATATTTCTTACAATTGCGTATCCCCGGTTCAGCACCTCCTTTGGAGATGATACTTCCAGGGTTGTGCGAAGTCGGGTAAGCTGAATTTTTCTAGCTTGAATCAGACTGTCCAACCCTCCCACCATGTCAGAAGTAGCGTCATCGATCCTTTGGAGGTAGGGCTGGAGATAAGCACGAAAGGTGTCCTCCAACCGCTCGGGTGCAAAGGGTTTCATTGCGAGAATCATTCTTTTTCTGAGATTCACCATTTCGCCAATTATTGTTCTGCTGTGGGCCCGTACCCTTTCCCGAAGTTCTTGGTGATGTCCACTGACCAGCTCGGCAGCAGCGCTGGGAGTTGGTGCCCGGAAATCAGCAGCCAAATCGGCAATACAGGTGTCAGTCTCATGGCCGACTCCCGTAACAATAGGAATGGTCGAGCGGCTGACCGCCAGTACTACTTCTTCAGCAGAAAAAGGCAGCAGATCTTCCAGGCTTCCCCCTCCCCGGGCGAGAATCAGTACATCTGCCATGTGGTGGGTGTTAGCGGTATCTATTTGCCGCACTATTTCCGGTGCCGCCAGCTCACCCTGTACAAGGGTTGGGAGGATGATAATAGTACTCGAAGGTGCTCTACGGGAAAGGACATTCAGAATGTCCCGGATCGCCGCACCTGTTGGGCTGGTAACCACGCCAATCCGTTTCGGAACCAGGGGTATGGGCTTTTTCCTTTCGGGTTGGAAAAGTCCCTGGGCAGCGAGCCTATTCTTCCGTTCTTCCAGTTCTGCCAAAATCTGGCCTATACCCGCCTGATTCATGGCTTCGCATACGATTTGGTACTGGCCTCTTTGGTTGTATACGGTTACATTGCCCAGTACCTGTACCTTCATGCCGTCTTTTGGTACAAAGGAAACTCGGGAGTTCCTGCCCCTGAACATAACAGCAGAAATGATAGACTCTGAATCTTTCAAGCTAAAATACCAATGACCCGAGGAAGCCGGGCGGAAATTAGATATTTCACCCTCAAGGGCAATAGAAGTAAAATTTTCCGAGAGAAGATCCTTTATTGAGTTGGTAAGTTGGCTAACTGTGGTAAAATGTGTCACCGGATTACTGTATCAATTGAGCCTCTTGTAGGTAAAGGGTTTTTCAACCGAAACCGATAAAGGAAACTATGAGTCGACACGCGTGCATTCTTTTACCCCCTGATTGCCCCTATTATGGGCTGGACATTCCTGAATACGGAAGTTATTCCCAAGCCCTTTCGGATTTTCTCTCTGCTATGGGACCCTGGGATTCGATTCTTGCCATCCATTTGCCTCAAGAACCCCTGGGTAAAACCCAAAGACCTCATCAAGCTTCTTCCCTCCTTGCAGAGCTGGGTAAGGCTGATAAGCTATGCCCCTTCACTGCGGTCTACCCGGATCATTCTTCCTGGCTTTCGGTACTTGAAAAGGTATTGCCCTTGTTAAATCAGGAGGATTCTCCAAACACCGCTGAAGTCTGGTGGTTTTGGGGCGATACTCCCTTTCTCAATCCCGTGCTTTCCCAGCGTCTTGGCCAAATGTTTCAGGATTATCGGGCAGATTTTGCTTTTGCCGATGGCTACCCCCGGGGACTCGTCCCGGAGATTGTTTTCCAGCAAAGACTGGTTAGTTTGTATCAATTAGCCCAACAGCACCCTCTCAATGTGTCCAGGAGCGGGGTGTTCGAACTCATTCAGAAAGACATTAACAGTTTTCATATTGAAACTCTCATGTCCCGGGGTGATCATCGTCTATCCCGGTTAGAACTGTTCGGCCAGTACCGGAGAACCCATGTATTGGTTACCCGTTTTGCGGAAAAACTGTATCCCTATGGTACTCCCGAGCATTTTTCTGATGATGCATACGAAAAAATCTTCGATGAAAAGGTACTGCCCCACAGAACCCTTCCTGCTTCAATCCTCCTGCAAATTGCTGCTCCCTGTCCTCATAGTTGTTCTTATTGTCCCTATCCCCTCATTCATCCAGGACATAAGAGCGATATGACATTTATGGATATTGATAAACTGAAAACTATTATCCGGTCCTTACAGGATTTCATGCCCGAAGGCACCATAAACCTCTCGTTCCTAGGTGAGCCTCTGATGCACCCCCAGATTGTCTCCTGTCTGCAGTTTTTGAATGATGAAACTCCTTACGATACCCTTGTGGAAACTACGGGAGTGGGTTGGACACCCGATGTGCTGGAAGCATTACTCAAGCGTCCCCTGGAAAAGGTTTCTTTCATTATCGGTATGGATACTACCGACCCTCAAAGATACGCTGCATTAGGGAAGACCGGTTTCCAAGTAGCCAGAGATTTTGCCAATTCTTTATTGGAATCGTGGAAAGAACGGATCTATTTCCAGACCCTCAGGCTAAAGGGAGGGGAGGATGATCTGCTGAAGACTTACCGGGAATGGGAAAAAGTAACTTCCAACATAATTGTTCAGAAATACGATACCTTTGCTGGTTTTTTACCCGACCATAAAGTGGTTGATCTCCAACCAGTCAAACGGTTTCCCTGTTGGCACCTGAAACGATCCCTGGCCATTTTTCTCGATGGAACGGTTGTTCAATGTAAGGAAGATATGAAAAAAGAATTCGTCCTGGGTAATGTCTTCCAACAATCCTTCGAAGATATTTGGAATACTCTTCAAGACTTGTATAATCAGCATAGGGAAGGACATTTCCCTTCACCTTGTAAGGAATGCGATGAGTACTATACCTACACCTTCTAGTACGCCATATACGGTTATTGGGAATTCTCCAGTTAAGCAGAATACTGCAGACCATCTCTCGGAAATCACCCTCATTGTTTTGAGCCAGGGAAGCCGATTTCAGAGAATCGAATATTTTGAAAAACTCAGTCGTATGGGGTGGGCAGAAATAATCAGTGTGGAAAATCAGAATCCCAGTTACGATGTGGAGACCTTAACAAGCCGTATTCCGGGTATGCGATGTATGGTGTTCCATGAGGAGGATTCCTCATCGGGGGAAAAACTCAATATGGCTATTCGGGAGTCCCTTACATCCCTCTCGTTGGTTATTTGGAGTACCATGATGCCCCTGTCCATTTCCCCAAGGCAAATAGAGGAAATGTGCGGTTACAAACATGCTGTAGTTACTATTCCCTTACTTCGTACGTTGAAAGGGGAAATCTTTCCATCCATAATCGTTCCTGCCCATTACCAGCAGGGACTGAAAACCCTTTGGGTGCCTCCTGGAGGCGAAAACAAGCGTTCTCTCTTTCCATTCCAGTACACCGGCTTGTATCGGAAAGACCTTTTTCTTTCCCTCATGGGCTTTGATCCTGAAATAACTTCTGCATATTGGCAGAAAATGGATTTTGGCTTACGTGCCTACCTGTGGGGTATGGGTATGCCGGTTTGTCTTGGATTGAGAATTCAATTACAACAGGATCCCGAACCAGAGGATTCCAGTCCTCATCGGGGTTCCTTGAGGTTTTATTTGAAAAACCTGGCTGTT
>SKVS01000212.1 GCA_007129335.1 Spirochaetaceae bacterium | reverse complement strand
ATCCCTGATATCTCGCTGTATCAAAGTTTCCATATAATCTCTGTACCATGTTGCTCTTCTTCTTGCTGATTGGCGTAATAAGGCTGCTGGAAAACCTCCCGCCACTATTCGCTCTGCCAGTTCCTTCCCAAGTCGTTCTGATCCCTTGTGCTCGAATGTTCCCATATTTCCCATATTTCCCTTAAATAGACTGGTCAAGAATTCCGACTTGGCACCTCGAATCTCTGACTGAGATAAAGGAAACAATCGGAGTATTTCCATACGACCGGCCAGTGAATCGGCAAGGCGAGGAATGAGCAAGACATTTGCTGATCCTGTAAGAATGAATCTACCCGGGCTTCTCTTGTTGTCTATTGAGGCTTTTAATGAGGTAAACAGTTCAGGTACTCGTTGGACCTCGTCAATGACTGCTCTCTCGGGAAGATCTAGAACAAAACCAACGGGATCAGCTTGAGCACTAGCTCTCAGGTTATCATCATCAAAGGTAAAATAGGGAATTCCCTCCGCTTCTCCTATCAGTTTCACCAGGGTGGTTTTTCCGCATTGCCGTGGTCCATGTAAGAGAATAATTGGAGAATCTTTCAACGCCTCTATGATCTGAGGATATAAGTACCGAAAATACAAATCACCCTACCTTCGTCTAATTGTAAATATATTATCGGCTAATTGCAAGTTTTTAATCGGCTAATTGCAACCTTTTTGAATAGAAGCTCTTTAGTCAAACAGAATTACCTGAAAAAAAAGCCGCTTTGAGGATGGGCAAAGTCCCCAAAGCGGTGAAGTGAACAGAGGGCGATCGCCCGTTTTTTTGTTTGAACCGGGTCCAGGATCCTTAACCTCGGCTCGGTTTACCAATCATAAAATACTTACACATTCCCAATGGTCGCAACCATTACTGCTTTAATGGTGTGTAATCTGTTCTCTGCCTCATCAAAAACAACCGAATGGCGGGATCGGAACACCTCATCGGTAACTTCCATTTCGGTAATCCCATATTTTTTGTAGATTTCCATTCCAACTTCGGTCTTGGTATCGTGGAAGGATGGCAGGCAGTGGAGGAACTTCACATCGGGGTTACCGGTTGCCTGAATCATCTCCATATTGACCCGGTAAGGTGTCAGCATTTTGATCCGCTCTTCGAACTGGGCTTCTTCACCCATACTCACCCAAACGTCGGTGTAAATAACATCCGCATCCTTCACTCCGGCTTTTACATCGTCGGTCAGTTCAATGGTGGCACCGGTTGTTGCAGCAAGGGCCCGCATTTCTTTAACCAGGTCTTCAGATGGGTGGAGTGATTTTGGGGCAACGGCAACGAAGTGCATTCCCATTTTTGCGCAGCCGATCATGAGGCTGTTGCCCATATTGTTCCGGGCATCCCCGACGTACACAAACTTAACCTGGTTCAAGGGCTTGGCCACATGTTCCTGAACGGTTAACAGGTCCGCAAGCACCTGGGTAGGGTGATACATGTCGGTCAATCCGTTCCAAACGGGAACCCCGGCGTATTTTGCCAGTTCATCGATGGTTTCCTGGGCAAATCCCCGGAACTCAATACCATCGTAGTAGCGCCCAAGCACAATTGCGGTATCCTCAATGGATTCCTTCTTGCCCATTTGACTATTGGTCAAAAAGGTAACCTGAGCACCTTCGTCGAAGGCTGCAGCTTCGAAGGCACAGCGGGTACGGGTCGAGGTTTTCTCGAATAACAATACGATGTTCTTTCCTTCCAGCAGGTTTCCCTTTATTCCGGCTCGTTTCTTGTTCTTCAGGTCCCGGCTCAGGTTCAGTAAGTAGGTGATTTCCTCGGGGGTAAAATCTTTCAAAGTCAGGAAGTGTCTTCCTTTAACGTTTACAGGCATGTGTTTCTCCTTATGGATTGGGTGTATTTTTCATCCGATACAGCGATCGGTTGTTTCTCAGATTATCAAACCGCTTGATTCTATTTCTTCCCTGAGGGAACTCACCAGGATTTCCTTACCGTGAATCCCGGTGCAGGGGCATGCTCATACATCGGGGGCCGCCACGACCTCGAACCAGCTCGGAACCGGGTATTTCCACTACCTCGATCCCATTCTTCCTCAGCAGGTCATTGGATACCCTGTTTCGCCGGTAGGTTACAACGGTTGCGGGGGCAATCGCCAGGGTATTCGTTCCATCATTCCACTGTTCCCGTTCAGCAGTTACCATATCGCCGCCACCGGTCTCTATGAGTTTGATTGCCGGAAGCCCCAGACTTTCGGCCAGGGTTTTGGAAAGGTTCTCCTTCGGAGTAATGGTTAATCCCCCAGTTGTCCCAGGCTTCAAGCTGAAAACCTTCATGATGTCTGCAATCCCCGGAAAAATAGTGAATTTATCATAATCCACCATGGTAAAGACCGTATCCAGGTGCATGTATGCCCGGGTAAAGGGAATTTGAATTACCAGAACCTCCTTTACCTTGTCATCCTGAGCAAAAAGCCTTTCTGCCAGCTCCTCTATGCCTTCCGCACTGGTCCGGGCACTGCATCCAATTGCCAGGACTTTTTCGCTCAGAATCAGAATGTCTCCCCCTTCTATTGAGTCTTTTTCATCATGATTATGCCAGAGTTCGACATTGTTCCGGGCAAACCGGGGGTGATACTTGGCAATATATTGAAGCAGCATGCTTTCCCGTTTTCTGGCTTTGGCTTTCATAGTATTCACTGAAAGCCTGTTTCCAATGACCGTTCCATAGTCCCGGGAAAAATACAGGTTAGGCAGGGGATCTAAGTAGAAGGGATACCCATCTTTTATATAGAAAGACAAGCGCTTTTCGGTTCCCGGGTGGGGAATTTCGGTTTTTGTTAATCCTGCCAAGAGAGTGCGGGCAAGTCCCTGAGCGTCTTTGCTTACCAGAAGCTGGTGGATTTCTTCTTTTAGAACCGATGAGTTTACCGAGATCTCGTCGATTACATGATCGACAATGAGCTTTTTTGCATCGATATTATCCAGGGTTTCGGATAAGAGGGTTTCAAAATACAGTACCTCTGCACCGCGCTCGCTTAGCCGTTTGGCAAATATGTCGTGCTCTTCCTGCATTTGCTGCAAATAAGGAATGTCTTCGAACAACATTTCATCCAAATACTTGGGCATAAGGTTTTCCAGTTCGAAGCTGGGTCTGTGGAGTAATATTGTTTTCAGGGGGTCAATCTCAGATCGAATGTTCAAAAAAGGTTTTGCTTCGGTACTCATTGGTCGTCTCCGTTCGTGTTTCTTTGTTTCGCTGGATTTATATTACCACTGTAATAGTAACAGTGCAACATTTTTTTCATAGTGCACCAAAGCTTGTAAAAAGCCAGTCTGGTACACTCCATATAGGGATTCCCCATTGTCTTACACCATATGTACCATATGTATAGTCAAAAAAGAAATTTTTACAACCTTCAGTACACTAATTTCCCCTTTCCTTATTACTACTTCCGTAGTATCATGAAATCAAACAGCGAGGTGAACCATGAAAATCCACAAAAATACCTTAGTTGATATTCAACAAACTATCCTTCCTGCTGGTCAGCGGGCACCCCAGGTTCCCCAGGACACCGGAGAAACCGACCTGATCATGCGGGTCAAAGGCATCCTCCTTGAAGATGCAGAAATAGGCCAGGAAGCAGAAATTCGCACCCCTATTGGCCGAAAGCTCAGGGGTACTCTTATTGCTGCCCAGCCGCCCTATACCCACGGCTTCGGCGAACCCATTCCCGAACTCCTTTCAATAGGAACCGAACTACGGGAACAACTTGCCAACCTTTCTGGAGGTGATCAATGATATCCCCATCAGCAAACCATTATCAGGAAGTCATGGCCCGCAAGGGTGAAATCATGGAAAAATCCGTCGGGATTGATTATACCCAGTATAGCCGGGGCACCATTGCCTTCGACTACGAGGCAATGCTTCGGGACACAGGCTATACAATAGAGGAAATTGCCCGAATTCAGCTGGAAACCGCTGTGGGCAACACACCTTTGGTGGAGTTGAAAAATATTACTTCACTGGCAAGAAAGTACGCACCGAAGGGCAAGGGAGCCCGAATATTCATTAAGGATGAGGCAGCAAACCCCTCGGGTTCATTCAAGGACCGCCGGGCATCCCTGTCTGCTTACGAAGCAAAACGTCGGGGTTATCCGGGCATTGCCGCTGCCAGCAGCGGGAACTACGGAGCTGCGGTTGCCAGCCAGGCGGCAAAATACGGCCTTGGAGCCCTTATTCTCCAGGAATCCTTTGACAGCCGGGGAATCGAACAGCCAGAAATTGCCGAAAAAACTCGGGCCTGCGAGGCCTACGGTGCTGAGGTGATCCGCATGTCCGTGGGTCCGGAACTTTTTTACCAATTCCTTTTGGCTCTTGAAGATGCCGATCCGCGACGCCCGGAAAATCCTGCTCGAGCAGGAAACCGAAGCCATGCTCGATCAATCCAAACTCACCGAGGAAGCCATCGACCGCACGGAACAGT
>SKVS01000408.1 GCA_007129335.1 Spirochaetaceae bacterium | reverse complement strand
GATTTCCAGGGTTTTCAAGTGTTTGGTCAGTTTTTTGCCGACCTGCTGATACCCGGTTAATAGAATGTCTTTGAAGTCGTACTTCAGGTAGAACAGGGGAAAGGGTGTCAGCAACTGGGACGATGCGGGATACAGGTCAGGAATTTGACTGAGGTCAATGTGCTCCAGCTTTTCCTGGTAGTAGTTGAATTTTTGCGGTTCGGGAGCAAGCAGGGAGGCCAGGTCGAGGATCGATTCATGTTCCGATGTACTGCCTTCCCCGTGGATGGCTTCGAGTAAATCAAAATCGTGCAGCAGGAAAACCAGGAAGGGATTTTTATCGATTTCGTTGGCAATAATATAGACCACCGCGGCCAGGTGCTTACAGGGAACGGCCCAGTCGGGGCAGGAACAGTGCATTTTTAACTCTTTCCAGTTGTTGGGAAACAGCCGAATGCCCTTGTCGGTCAGTGCCTGTTCCAGTTCCGGTGGCAGAATTCGGGCTTCCAGCTGGGACAGGTAGTAGGGGTTGGTTCGAACCAGGGATTCGATGGTGTTTTTCTCCTGATCGCTAAAGCTCCACAGCTTCATTTCCACCTTGTAGGGCCGGGGCTGGGTGCCCTTAACCTTGGCGGCTATTTCCGAGCTTGTGGCAAAAATCCCCTGAACCGAGCCGTTTCGAGCGTAGCGTTTTCCCCGGGGCAGGCGGTTGTCGTAGTCAATATTGGTCAGAGCGTCGAGCCAGCGCTGACCCCACCAGGTGTGTCCGAATTCGATGTGTGCCATAGTTGAAGGATGGGCCAAAATGGGTTTTGTGTAAACATAGGGGAATGTTCAGAAGGTAATAACGAGGTGAACTATTCTGGGTTCTGGGAACAGAGTTCTGGGTTCACAATAAGAATATAAAGAACCCCTGAGAATACAGACAATTCTCAGGGGGTGTGAAAAGAATAATTTATGAAAGACTCGCTTTTATCATCCACAGGTGTTTTTCCAGGCTGGCAATAAGATCAGACAGGAGGGCATCGGTTCCGGCGTCTTCAGCATCTGCAGCAATTTTTCTTGTTTCTTTGACCTCATTGAGCAAATAGGTGAAGTCTTTTTGAATGCCCTTCAGAACATCCTGAGTAGAGTGATCCGTGCCAGGTTCCTCGGTAATTGCGCTCATTGCCAAATAATCTTTCATGGTTACCGGAGGCTTTGCGCCAAGCATGAGCATTCGTTCTGCCAGTTCATCGTATTGTTCTGCCAGTTCATCGTACAGGGCTTCGGTAAATTCATGAATTGGTTTGAAGTTCAATCCCTTTACATGCCAATGATAGTTATGGAGTTTTACGTACATAACCTGGACATCAGCTACATGGACTGCTAACCGTTGGGTAATTGTTGTATTCATTGTTATCTCCTTGAAACAGAGTATACTAGTATTCAGGGATAAATCCAAATTCCTTGGAAAACACGTCAGGAGGCTAGTATGAATACCAGAAATTACCAAAGAAGAAGGCTGGGGATTGGGGGAGTAATGATTTTCTTTCTCCTGTTTGGTTCGGGTTGCAGCACCCTTTTCCGGGTTACGGATGTACTTTCAATGGCACTCATTGAAGATTCATCCGGTTCGGTAAGGAGTTCCCAGGCAGAACCCATAGGTGCTGATCGTTCTGCTGAAAGAAGCACGGAGACAAAACAATCGGGAACCCAGGACTTTAGCAGAATGGAAGCCCTTGCCATGTATGGAATGGTAAGCGGCACCATGGCCATGATCAATGTTTTTGGAAATTTCAGGGGGCTCAACCTTGAACCGGGAGAAGGGGTTCGGTACCGGTATTCGGGTTTCGATGAATATGGTTACCAGGAGGGGTTTTACTCGGAAATGGCATTTCTCCAGAAGCGGGGGAACGATGAACTGTGGTATTTTGCCCTCCTGGAGGACAGGGAGACAAAGGGAGGTACAGAAACAGAGTCTATTCAATATGAACTTCTGCTGGGAGCGGATGGACGGGTCAGGGAAATTAAACTGTCCTTTCCCGATGAAAAGGACATAATCAGGCTTTCCTATGTGGACATGCAAGAAGAAATTCAACCTATTTCCCAACAGTGGCTTTTCTCCGGGTATGAAACCCAAAAAGGTGAAGATCCATTTGGCTCAAGGGTCAGACAGGAAACCATTCAGGTTGGTGCTGGGAGGTTTCCTGCCCAGGTTCATGAAATTGTTCTGGAAAACTATGCCGGAATGGGGAATCTGTTTCATCGTTTCTGGTTAAACGATAGTGTTCCCGGCAGGGTTGTACGGTATCAGTTTGGAGAATCCCTGGGCGATCAGGAGTATTTCTTCCAAATTGAACTGGATTCCTACCGGCAAGACTACCGACCCCGTTGGTTTTAACAGGGTCGCAGACAGTGCAGCAAACTGACTCTGCACCAAACTGGCAGTAATGGAAAATGAATGTACTGAAAACCGACAACCTCCGCCTGCACTGCCAGCCCATTATTACCGGGGTTTTAGGCCCCGGTATTCATTATGCGTTCAGAATTATACAACCTTGAAGTAAGCCAAACCAGTACACCCATGGCTGCGGTGTTTGCGGCCAGGGTAATGAGCAACTGCACAAAGGTAAACTGGCTTGTTATGATTCCCTTCAGCATGAATATGAGGTTGCCCAGGGGGATAGTAAAGTACAGCAGATTATTTGTTGCATCCAGATTCATGGTAACCACACCTGCCATGACCACCAGAATATATACCGGGCTAATATAACCCGAGGCTTCCTTCATGTTTCTGCTCAGACTGCCCAGAAGAACAATAATGGCAGCAGAAACCCCTCCAGCAGTCAGAATGGTTAACAACAGGGCAAGAATACTGGAAGGGTTGGTCAGGGCAAGGGCGCTGGCCTGGGATCCCGCACCACCGAACAGGGATGGACTGAACCGGACTGCCATTATAATTCCCAGAGCTGAGCTGGTTGCGCTAATCATTGCTGATGCTATGAGAAAGAATATTTTCCCGAGGGCAATGGAAGACCTGCTCACCTGGTTTACCAATAGGGATGCAAGGCCTCCCCGTTCCTTTTCTCCCGCAGTAATGTTCATACCCAGGGCCATAGCGCCTGCAAAAAGATAGATCAGCAGGAGGTAGGGGAGCATCATAGCCAGAAAGTGGGATCCCTGTGCTTCCTCGGGAGCAGTATCGATGGAGTGGATGGTGAAGGTCTCCAAGTCCCGGGGATGAAGTCCTGCATCCAGCAAGCGGGTGCTGACCAGCTGTTGGTTGTAGTAACCCAGGGCCATGCGAATCTGTTGCGCAGCGAGGCTGAATGGAGTACTGGTGGAATCGGAATAAAGCCGGATTTCTGCCTGATCTCCCGGGGTGTAATCCGGAGGAAATACCAGAGTAAGGGTGTCCCGTCCATAACCCGTATCTACGATTTCGTAGGATAGAAATTGACCAAGGATAGACTGAAATGGTTGGGGCGGCTCATTGACCAGGTGAATAGGATATATTCTTTCCTTGGCCTGGGTGATTTGCTGTTCTGAGAAAAACTCAATTCCAATAAAAAGAGCAGGCATGAGAAGTACAGGAAGAAGGTAATTTGAAAAAATTGCCCTTTTATCCTTAAAAACATTGCGAAACTCTTTTTTGAAAATAATCCAGGCATCTCTAAGCATTTTGGGTGACTCCTTTCGCAGCAGCAAGATGAAAAAAGACATCTTCCAGGGTTTGTTGGGCGTACCGTGCTTTCAGTTCATCCTGGGTTCCTTCAGTAACCAACTCGCCATTCAATATGATTCCTATTCGGTCGCAGAGCTTTTCGGCTTCCGTCATAATATGGGTGGAAACGATTACCGTTTTTCCCTGTTTTCGGTAATCCATCAAAAAATCGACCACGGTCTTGGCTGCCAGAATATCCAGACCGTTTGTAGGTTCATCGAAAATAATAATCTGGGGATCGTGAATCAGTGCTACTGCTATGGAAGCCTTTTGACACATGCCGGTAGACAGTTTTTCCACCGGTTTATCAAGAAAATCTCCCATATCCAGGTATTCGGAAAGGGTTGTTAATCGTTGATTAATGGTAGATTGATCCAGCTTATTCAACCTGCCGAAAAAGGTTACCAGTTCCCTGGGACTCAGATTCCCCGTTAATTTCATGTCGCTGGTCAGGAAGCCGATAGAATTTCTTACCTTCCGTGATTCTTTTGTAACATCCATACCGTTTACATAGGCTCGACCCTGGTCAGCTTTCAGCAGAGTTGCAATAATTCTCAAAGTTGTAGTTTTACCTGCGCCGTTTGGGCCTAGAAGCCCGAATATGCTGCCCGGCTCTGCAGTGAAGCTGATGCCCTTCAGCACCTCTGTCTTCTTTCGTTTTTTACCCCGAAAGGTTTTGTGAACAGTTTCTACCTGTACCATTTTTCCTCCTTGATGCACCTGGTATACACGGTAGTCAGGACTTTTATTCAGAATTTTTGGGAAAACCAGACAACTTTGTTCCGGCCT
>SKVS01000029.1 GCA_007129335.1 Spirochaetaceae bacterium | reverse complement strand
ATTACGGTGGATAGTCTTCTCCTTTTTGATTTTCTTTTTAGCGGAATAACCTCCAAAGAACAGCTGCTGCGTAGATCCCTCTTCCGGGGCAGCGGGCGCGCTTTAATGGACACCGTTTCCTACACCTACTCAGAAAATGCTATACGGGTATCCTACACCCTGGTAGACACAAACAACGAATTGAACTGGGTAGATTTTCTCGTCTGGAAAACCGAAACCCACTATGGAATCAGGAATTTTAGCGGATTTGATTATCTTGTCAGGAACAATAGAGATTATTTTGAAACTATACTGAATTCCTTTCAGCTTATTGACAGGGGATAATTTGTGGAGTAGGCTATTGACGTACTACACGGCTCACTTAGTGAACGTTAGTGCCGTTTTTTCTTTGCATTGTTTTTCTGATCGTCGTGAACCTTTCTCGGTCCCGCATCCTTGGAAGCTATGAGAAGAAAACGGAAAGTTGGGTGCCCCTAGGGCACGATTGAAATGGTCCGTGATCATAGCACGGGCGAGAGAGGTTGGCATGTCCAATAAATTGTATGTCGGTAATATGAATTACCGAACTTCCGAAGAAAACCTTCGGGATCACTTTTCACCCTACGGCGAAATTCTTTCGGTCAACATTATTTTTGACCGCCAGACTGGTCAGTCTAAGGGATTCGGTTTCGTTGAAATGGAAAACGATGACGCAGCACAGGCAGCTATTCAGGCTTTGAACGAGCAAGAACTGGATGGCCGAAGGTTGCGGGTAAACATCGCACAGCCCCCACAAGAAGGTGGCGGCCGACGTTTCGACGGTCCCCGACGGAATAACGGTCCCCGGTACTAATTCCTACGTTCTATTGGAATAACCATGAGCCGCTCACTACGAGCGGCTTTTTTTCTCTATGAACGAGAGTCTTTGTTTATTCGACGAATGTCTATGTTAAAAGAAAAAAAATCAACCCTTTTTTACCTTCCTGTCCTGCAACCTTTACATAATCAGTTTTCAACATAATGCGTTCCTCATAATTGTTCTTGCACATGCCAAATGGTTTTTTGCCGCTTCCATCCACCTGAAGTAATGGGACTGTTCAAAATCAGCGCTGCCTTGAATAGTTGAGGGTTCGAGGAGTTTGGACCGATGAAGGATTTCATGTTTTAACCATTGAAAGGTATCCCTGTGCTTTTCGAACAGCTCATCATTAAGTTCCTCTTTAAACATGGCATTATCGCTCATTAAAGCCTGTTTTTTCCAAGTACCCCGGGAATATGGGGGAATGTCCGAATGTAGGTCTAAATCGAGAGTTTGATTCTTTGATGACCAGGAAACATGCTTTGGCAGAAAAGACTGAAGATTATCCGTATCAGCGACCTTGTTAATAACCAATTTTGAAAGGGTTGCGACTCCTCTTTTCATAACATTTTCCGATTGAACCGTTAATGCGGTGTTACTAAAAGCTTTCAGGTATGTTTTCACCATTTCCCTGGTATTTCCCAGGAGTGTCATCAGTTCATCCAGGACAAAATCCTCATCCGCAAACGACCGATGATTGTAGGTTGACAAATACCGATACACTTTTTGAGCTGCCTGCCGGAATATTTCAGGATTATTCATAATCGGTTCCTGTCTTCTAGGATCAGTCCATAGGGTAAAAAAAGAATCCGGAAGTCTTCCTGCCTGGGCATGCCCAATTGGAGGAACAGGAGATGCTGCTGATAACACATTATGAGCTGACCTGGTTCCGGTAAAACCCTGATGGGCCCAGGAATCTGCGTAGGTATGCAGGGCAATTCCCACACGATACAAGTTCCTTGTTTTCAGTGCTTCAATAAGCAGTTCTTTGACCGGTTCGGAATTAGGGCGAACCATGAGTGCAAGTTGTTGTTTATTTTTTGCCTGCCCCTGAGGTGCTGATCGTAAAAAAGGGTTTTCCTCGCTCGAACCCGAGGGAAAGAAATGAAAGGGAATCCATACAGATTCTTCCTGCTTCTTGTCCCAGAATCCAAAATGATGAGTAGGAATTGTTTCATACACTCCCCCATTCGTTAGAATATGTAGGGGTACCAAATTATGATCAACATAGGTACTGCTTACCCCAAGAATTTCTGCATCCTTTGGGGAAAAACCCGCATGTTTAGCAAGGAAATAAACGCTGTGGTAATGAAAAACTGAGTCCATAAAAAACAATGTACTTGTTCAACCGGTGAAATGCAATCTACACTGATTAGAATGAAGTGTTATCCGAATAATCAACTCACCTTACCTATATACGGTATCATTTTTGACATGGACAATACCCTGTACACGAATCGGGAATACGCTGATCACCAGGAGAGGGTGCTCATTCATCGACTCGGGCAGGAACTTGGCTGGGATACCGGCCAGGCTGAAAAGAGGGTCGAAGCCTACAGGTCAGATTACGCCCAGATCCATTCACATAAACCCAGTCTTGGAAACACTTTCCTTCATTTTGGCATTTCTATTGCCCGGAGTGTCGAATGGAGGAATACATACATTACTCCCCAGAAGTACCTGAAGAAGGATTTAAAACTGGTAGCGGCGTTTCAGCAATTTTCCCCTTCAATTTCAAAACTTATACTAACAAATAATCCAACCGATCTGGCAAAGCGTACTCTGGAATTACTGGGAATTATGAATTACATCCATGGAATTATTGGCCTTGATTCAACGGGAGTCAGCAAACCGGATACAAAGGGTTTTGAACTCGCCCTGGTTCAGCAGGGGGCAAATCCCCGGGAGGTTGTTTCAGTCGGGGACCGTTACGGTATCGATATTGCTCCGGCTCTTTCTCTTGGTATGCAGGGTATTTTAGTGAATTCCGTTCAGGATATTTACCAACTCCCTGATTTCCTCGATACTATAGGGTAGAAAGACATTTTTCCATACTACATTATCCCAGGAGGAGTTTCATGGATAATCGGTTGCAGGATTTTCGAGAACCCTTTCTCTCTTCAATTACCCGGCTTCTCTCGGTCAGTCCCCACTGGAATACCCAGCATATACATCTACACATTATGGTTAATCCTGCGGCCGGGGGGCTCATGAACCCGGAGGGCCGTAGGGCTCTTTTATCCGGTCTTGAGGATGCACTGGCTCCCTTTGGAGACAAGCCTATTCTGAATACCCACACCCACGACCATATGAGTTTGTACGAAAGTGCCGAGCCGGGCGAACTGGTGGAACTGGTTAAAACTGCTCTGGAAAATGATCGGGGCACCCAGGTATTTCTTTCCCTTGGAGGGGATGGAACCCATCAGGAGGTGCTTACGGGTTTACAGGAATACACCGACCCGGCCCAAAAAAAGAGAGTACTGCTTTGCCGGTTGCCCTGCGGTACGGGGAATGATGGCTTTGATGTAAGCACCTGGGAAGAGGCTGTTGAACTGCTTCACAACGCACCCGGCATGGAAGGCGAACCAACTCCTGCAGTCCGGGTAACCACTGCTCAGGGAAAGGTAGGGTGGGCCGGTAATATTTCAGGTCTTGGTATGGATGCCTATGTGGTTCATCTCTCCCATAAATACAAAGATAAACTCCCGGGTAAGGCTTATAAAATTGCTGCGGATATCGGGGTACTGTTTTATCAGAGAACATTCAAATTAAAGCCTGCCAAAATGACTATTGGACTGGCTGATGGAACCTTTCAGGAGTTTTCCCTCCTGCCCGGGATTGTCAGCTTTGGGGCTTCCGGATACCGTACCTATGGACAGGGGCTGCCCGTATTCCCGGACAAGGAGAACATCTGCCTCATTCCTGTGGGGTCGGTGTTTCAGAACCTGAAACTAAAGAAACAACTCTTTCAAGGACAACACCCTTCGAATCCCCGGGTAACCATGGTCATGGGTAAGACCATGAAGGTTGAATATTCCGGCAGACTGCCCATGCAAAAAGACGGTGAGGTCAGTTGGCTTGAGCCTGAAGACTTTCCCATAACTTTTGAAACGAAAGAACTGGGTATTCGCCTTATTCGAAGTCATAATAGCAGTGCTGTTCAACGAAACCGGCAAACCCTGCCTGTTGGACTTCTGACACCTTCTCTTGGAAGGTATCGGGATAATGCATAAGATAGGTCATTTTCTTTATCTCTGTTGGTAAGGTTTTTATCTGATCAAATGCTGCATGAACACCACCGGGATAAAACTGAACATCGTGGAAAACTGCCTCTATTGGGTAGTTTTTTACCGCAGAATGTATAAGGTCCGGGTCGAAACGAGTGTCTCCGGTGAACAATACACGGTTATCAATAATGAGCCCAACGGAGTAAGCGCTGTCTTTCCATGACTTAGAAGAATCGGGGTAGTGCATGGTTCGAAACATAACTACTTTCATTGCCCCCAGGGAAAACTGCCAGGCATCCCGATCCAGGGTTTTAACAGGTTCCGGATGGACAACCTCAAAAAAATCCTGAAAATGCAACAAGGTGTTTCCATAACGCTCATTATACGCAGCTCCGCCTTTCAGGGTATTT
>SKVS01000099.1 GCA_007129335.1 Spirochaetaceae bacterium | reverse complement strand
CTGGTTTTTGGCCTCAGATCGCAGGTATGCCTGGCTTCGGTCAACTCCCTCAGACCGAACCTGCTGCAGTTCACCCCGAAATACTGTGTACCGGTAAACCGGATGGCTGGAAGCACCCCAGCCTCATCGGACAATTCCAGCATGAGAACATCCTCCAAATGGCCGTGCTCACCGGGTACAATGTAGGGTGAGTACAATCCGTCGATGGTGGTGGTGTAACGACCCATGGGAAGACCAAATTTCCGGTCGGGGTAAGATTCAACCGGACCCCGGCCGTACCAGGTAAGGTGGGTATAGCCTCCGGGCAGAATGAATTGCAGACCCAACCGGGGAAGATTATACCGGTTTGCTGGCACCGAAAAGCGGGTATTCAGTTTAACTCCCCCAGGAACCCCCTTACTTTCCAGGGAAATTCCTATATCCGACACAGTCCATACCCGGTGCCCAGCCATTGTATCCCCAGGTTCAGGATCCATCGTTGCATCCAGACCCCACTGCAACCAGAGATCCCTGGCTGGTGGATTTCCGTCAGGGACAGCTTTAAATGTATCGTTGTCAGTTGGTGCACGCCACAGGCAGGGAACCGGGTGGGGGTAAGTCAGATCAGCAGAATCCAACGAAATAACCGATTCCAAGACTCCCGATTGTCTGAATATGCCCTGGACCCAGGCAACACAGTGCCCCTTTGGGGCCCAGGAGCTGTCTGCTTTGGTCAGGATGCGAAGGGTTATTACTACTTCCCGGGAGCTATGGTTTCCGGAATTCATTTTGGAATCCATTCCAGATTCCATTTTGGATTCCCTATTGGATTCCATTACAGAATCCATTACCGAAACCACCTGATCAGGCAGGGTTAGTTCGCCGGACCAGCTCATGCCGGGACCAAGAACTGGAATTGTTAGTTGGTCAGATTCAATGGTGAACTCCCAGGGATCCGTGGTCATACCATCCACAAGAATACTCAGCTGAAAATCCAGCCAGCTAGTAGTTTCAAAGTCCTGGTTATTGGTCAGATGGAGAACCGGTTTTCCGTTGTTCATTACAATGTGACCGTCGATTGGCTGGAAGCAGGACTTTATTTCCTCCATGGCCGGGTGGGGTCTGCGGTCAGGCCAGATAACCCCGTTATCGCAGAAGTTCAGATCATTGGGAATTTCACCAAAATCCCCCCCGTAGGCGTAGTGGGTGCCCGCACCGGGGTAACCCGCCGCTCTATCCGGGGTAGAACTCATTCCACTGGGTCCCAGGGGCTGACCGGAGGCTGAATGGACCTCAATTCCCTGGTCCACCCAGTCCCAAATGAATCCCCCCTGTAAGCCGTGGTAGGTTCGAATTGCGTTCCAGTAATCCCGGAAACTGCCGTTAGAATTGCCCATGGCGTGGGAAAATTCGCACAGGATCAGCGGCCGTTCCTCGGGAATGTGGGACCTGCCGTGAACAGTTCCATGTACCGTTCCCGGATCGGTGTCCTTGGCCCATTTGATAATTTCATGAATTGGGGAATACATGGGGCAAATGATGTCGGTAATGCCTTTGCCCCGGGTATAATCGAAAGGTCCCTGGCCCCATTCCTGGCGAACCGCCCCCTCGTATTGAATTGGCCGCGATGGGTCGAAATGGCGGATCCACGACGCCAGAGCGCTGTGGTTGGGTCCACAGCCGCTTTCGTTTCCCAGGCTCCAGGTTATGATGCAGGGATGATTTTTGTCCCGAAGCACCATGCGGCTGCCCCGGTCCAGAAAGGCCAGGGACCAATCCGGGTCCCGGCAGAGCTGATCGTAGTAGTGGTGGGCCTCGATATTCGCCTCATCCACAACGTAGAGTCCGTAGGTATCGCATAGTTCGTACCATTCGGGATGGTTCGGATAGTGGCTGGTACGAACTGCGTTGAAATTATGCTGCTTCATCAGCAGAATGTCCTGGAGCATATCCTGGCGGGAAACAGTCTTTCCCCGCAGGGGGTGGTGTTCGTGTCGGTTTACCCCCTTCATAAGAACGGGCTTACCGTTTATCCGCAGTTCCCGGTTTGCTATGGTAATGCTGCGGAACCCGATCCAGTGGAAGGTGGATTCGACGGTTTGGCCTTGGGGGTTCTTAAGGGTCAGGATCATCAGGTAGCGGTTGGGTTGTTCGCTGGACCAGGGCAGAACCGATGGCAGCTGGGTTTCCCAACGAACCTGATGCCCCGATGTTCGGTAACCCTGGCCCAGGGGTAAGGTTATCAGAGGCATGATTCCAGGCTGAACAGACCACTCCTGGGGACCCAGAACCGGTCTCTGACTGAGTCCGACTTCAATTACCCAGCCAGATTCAAGATCCTGTCCTTCCGGGGTAGCTGGCCAGGGTTCGGCAGAATTCCGGGGAAAGGAGCACAGGGACTGGTCCCGCTTTTCTTCGGTCGTACCGATTTGCACTGCAAGGTTCAGGTTCCCTGAGTTCAATTCAGGACTGAACCCGGCGGTTAGGTGAATATCCTGTAAATAAGTAGAACCGGTGCTGTAAAGAAAAACATCCCGATGGATTCCCGCCATCCACCATTGATCCTGATCTTCCACAAAGCTCCCATCGCTAAAGCGAATCACAAGAATGTCCAGGGTGTTTTCACCGGGATTTACATATGGCGTCAGGTCAAACTCGCTGGGCAGTCGGCTGTCCTTGGCGGTACCCGCATCCTTGCCGTTAAGATAAACATGGGCGAAACTCTCGGCTCCTCCCAGGTGGAGTACGGTTCTTCTTGTGTGCCAATCTTCCGGCAGGGTAAAGGTTTTTCGGTACCAGCCGGTAGGATTTTCCTTGGGTACGAAGGGGGGCTTGTGGGGAAAGGGCATGACCACATTGGTGTACCAGGGCTTGTCCCAGCCCTGGAGAGTCCAATTGCCAGGAACTTCAATGGTCTGCTGGTTTTCCTGGGCAGCATTCGGTATTGACTGCTGTGTTGACTGCTGTTTTGAAAGGAGACATTCATAAGCCTGTTTGGCCTCATCAAAATAAGAAAAATCCCAGGTGCCGTTCAGGGATAAAATCAAGGGATTATCCGGATTTTCCAGTCGTTGGTTCCACGACCATTGGGATGCCTGGCAGGCAACGTTGGCATCGGCATAGGGCAAAAAAGGGGTTCGGCTGGTTAGGCGGTTACGTCCGGTTTCCCGGGGGTCCATCCATGGTTTGTAGGTGTTCATTAGTCAAGTGTAACACCTGGTTTGGGTGTTTTTTTATATATTTTGCTGTTATTTTTGCACTTTATGCTATACTGGGTGTGTGAAATTTCAGGACCTTCCTCCCCAAGCGGACATTCATAAACTGGTTTTCCGCACCCTGGGAAAAGACCAGACAACAGGGATGCTGGGTTGCGGATTCATGAGGAAAACTGGTAGCGCAGACAGTTACCTGCACACCCGCTTCCCCCATTTCGGAGTGGTTTGGGTGCTACGGGGAACCGGTGAATTCACCGACTCCCAAGGTCGCACCTACCCTCTTTCAGCGGGTAAGATGTTTCTGCGGATTCCCGGAGAACTCCATTCCAGTACGGTATTACCGGACGGACAGTGGCTTGAGTGTTTCCTGGCCTTTAGCACCCCATTTTATCGGGGTCTGGATGCCCTGGGGAGAATACCCCATGATCAGCGGGTATTCTCTGTTCCCCTGGACAGTCAGCGTATTCTTGCATGGGTCAAATTATGCCAGGATTTGGATCGGGCAGAAACCCCGGATTACGATCAGCTGTTGATAGAATGCACTTCCCTGCTCTTTGCCCTCATACAAGAAGGCAGTTCTGGTTCTGAAACAAATCATCTATCACCATCAAGGTTTGATCCAGCAGCCCTGGCAAAGGGGTATCTTGAGCAAAACCTCCATATTTCTCCCAGGAATATTGCCGCACAATTAGGGGTGAGTTACAGCCAACTTCGGAAGGTATTTGCTGCTACATACGGCATCACCATGGTGGGATTCAGGAAAGGGCTGATTATCCAGAGAGCAAAACATTTACTGCTATACACCACTGAGTCGCTTGGAACTATTGCACACACTCTGGGGTATTCTGATCAAGGCTATTTTTCCCGGGATTTTAAGGAGCAAACCGGCATCAGTCCCCGGGAGTTTCGATTAACGACACCCAGAAATCAAAGCGCTTTAGATTGATCATTGCCATTACCCCAGCTTTAACCAACTAATGAGCAAAAACAAAACACCTGTGGATGTTCGATCTCAACGATATGCACCTTTTCTCCATGGTCCGGCAGCTGATTATCTGGCCGAAAACCTGCAGACTCAACCTCGCTCCCGTGGCTGCCAATACTCAAACCCAGGGCTTTTATTACCGATTCCTTGTAACACCACATTCTGCCAAAGGTGTTAATCCACTGCTCAGAATCATCTTCATGGTTAACATCTGCAAGTATTGCAGCCTCCTGGGGGGTAAAAAAATGCTGAACCACTGCCTGAAGTCCTGTCGGGTTCCGTTCGTACCTGTTGTATAGATGT
>SKVS01000244.1 GCA_007129335.1 Spirochaetaceae bacterium | reverse complement strand
ATCATACATTGGGATCTCCCGGTATAGGTCAAACCGGAAAAATTCTTTTTCTGGCTGACTATTTAGAGCCAGGTCGGAAATATATGACCAAATCTTTCTTCCATAGAATCCTGGAATTAGATACCCTTGATCATATGCTGGTAGAGGTATTCGAGCAGAAGAAATCCCGTCATCGAAGAATTCATCCAAGAACCTATGCTATGATTGATGAAGCCAAAAAAGGAATTCAACAGTATGAAACAGAAAAGAATTGATCCTGCATTCCTCGCTATTCTCATAATGATACTCGTAGCTCTTGTCTTTGGAGTTATTATCAGTAATCAAATTCGAAGAGACCGGGTTTCCCAGTTTGCTGACAACAATTCAACTCTGCCAATTCTAATTGTGGTTACCCAGGAAGGACAAATAGTATTTTCCCAAATTCTTTTATTCGATGTAGCATTCAACAGGTACGCATTATACGATGTTCCCTATAATCTCGGCATGATATTAACCGACCTTGGTCGGGTAGACCGCTTGTCAGTTCTGTATGAAGAAAGGGATATTCAAGTGTTTCAGGACAGGGTGAGCAGCGTTTTCGATATTGCCATTCCTTTTCGACTTGTTTTTAGTATTGAACAGTACTCCGCATTTATCGACTTCCTGGGGGGTGTGGAAATTTTTCTGGTAGACGCAATCGACATGCAGGATGAAGACACCTTCGTAAGAATTCCTAATGGGGAAGTAATTCTTGATGGTGCTAAGGTAGCCTCGCTCCTGCGGTATCATGGAGTCGATGAAAGTGGCACAGATCGACTTGGCAGGTTGTTCTCCTTAACCCAGGGGCTTATCACGAGAATTGGAGCAGAACAGGCCCTCTTTGAATCCTCATATGCAAGAACTCTCTTAGAAGGTATGATTGATTCCAATCTGGAGTATCAGGGATTGATTTCCCTTTTTACCCATTTGGGGCAGGAGGATGCTGAACTGGTAATAACCCAAAGGGTTCTGGGGACAGAACGCATTGTCCAAACACAGGAGGGAGCTATTCCTCTGCTGTTTCCTCATTTTGAGGGACAAATTCTTCGGGATTCGGTAAGGAGAACCCTTGGCTCTCTTAAGGTTGCAACAGACGACCATGTTACCCTTGGAGCAATTCGTGTTGAAGTACTGAATGGTACTTTATCCACAGGACTGGCCCGGAGAACAGGAGATCTATTGTCGAATTATGGTGTACACGTTATTGGAGTAGGGAATGCCGAAGCCCAGGACGTTGAACACACCCAAATCATATATCACACCAGCCAACAGGCTGGCCAGAAAATTGCGGGACTTATTCGGGGGCAGCGCATCATTCCCGGTTCAGGGATAAACCTTGAAGGTGCCGATGTGACTATAATTTTAGGAAGGGATTTTGATGGATGGTATGTTAGATAACAGCGAGCAGAAAGAAAGTGTCATAAAAACCGGTATTTTTCTCACTGAGCAACGAGCCCAGGATGTAACGGTAATCGATTTAAAAGGAAAAAGCAGTATTGCTGACTACTTTATCATTGCAACAGTAACCAGTTATGCCCAATTGAAGGGGCTTGTGAAAAATGTCCAGGATTTTTTTCACACCGAGGATATTTACTGTAAAAGCGGGGGTAAACACTTATCAGAAGATGTGTGGACCCTTCTGGATTGTGATTATTTCATTGTACATTTCATGACAAAGGAAGCAAGAGAGTTTTATGCCCTTGAACGTCTTTGGTTCGAAGGAGAGAAACTCGAACTTCCACAGGTTGGAGGCAACCTTTGATTGAACAGGATTTCAAAATACTCATGCTCCAGGCATTTCAGGAGGATTTTCGAGATACAGGAGACATAACCTCCCAGGCAATTTTTTCCCAAGAACAAGGCGAAGCAGCCATAATTGCAAAGTCTTCTGGTGTAATCAGCGGAATTCACTGGGTCAATAAAATTTTCAGTCATTGCAACCCCACCTTAAGGATATTGCCAGGAAAGAAAGACGGTGATTACTATGAATACGGGGATATTATTGTTTCACTTCAAGGGCCTGTCTCTTCTATTCTTCAGGGAGAAAGAACGGCCCTGAATTTTTTAGGTTATTTAAGTGGGATTGCAACCGCAACTCATCGGTATCAAAGCCTCCTTTCCTCCCTTGGCAATACCGTACTTCTAGATACCCGAAAAACCTTACCTGGTTACCGCTTATTAGCGAAAGAAGCAGTAGTTCACGGAGGGGGAAAGAACCATCGAATCGGTTTGTACGATATGGTAATGATAAAAGATAATCATATTGATGCTGCCGGAGGCTTGTCTGAAGCGGTACAAAGGGTACGGAAAAAACATGGTACCAACTACAAGATTGAAGTGGAGTGCCGAACCCTTGAGGATGTGCAGCAGGCTTTGAATCTTTCTGTAGATATGATTATGCTTGATAATATGGACGTTCAAACCTGTTCCCAGGCTCTTGCAATGAGAAAAACCATGGGTACCACCATACCCTTTGAGGCTTCTGGTGATATGGATGAAGCAAAGATTCGAGAATACGGTTCACTTGGGTTAGACTATATTTCATCGGGTAGAATTACCCATTCGGTTGTTGCCTGTAATTTTTCCCTGAAATACGGCTCAACTACCTAGGCTGCAATAAAACCGAGGCAGGTATTGCCTTGTAATGGTAAGGATACTCCTATGCTACTACCTTCAAAGGTCGATGTTTTAGTTATTGGCTCGGGTCTTGCTGGGTTGAGTACCGCCGCTGCAGCTGCAGAGGAGGGGCTTGAAGTTCTCATTATAACAAAGTCCACCCAGGTATCGGAAACCAATACCTGGTATGCTCAGGGTGGAATTGTAGAAACCGGCACAGGAGACAGCCCGGATCTCCTTGTTCAAGATATACTCAATGCGGGTGCGCATCTTAATCACAAAGAGGCTGTTAGGATTCTGGCTGAGCAGGGGCCTGAATATGTGCAGGAGTACCTTGTTCATAAAAGCGGTGTTCCTTTTCAGAGAGGGACCGAGGGAGAGTTTGACCGTACAAAGGAAGGAGCCCATACGGTTAGGCGCATTCTCCATGTGAACGATCAGACTGGCAGGGCTATTCAAGAAAACATGACCCGCTACACCCAGGGACACGGAAATGTTACGTTTGCACCGGGTTTTTTTGCTGTAGATATAATTACAAATACTCACCATAGTTCAGATCCCCAACAGCGGTACAAGCAGACCCGAGCGCTCGGGGCCTACATCCTCGAAGAAAAAAGCGGGGAAATATATCCCGTCTTTGCCCAGTCTACCGTCATAGCAACCGGTGGAATTGGGAATGTTTACCTCCACACATCAAATCCCGAAGGTTCCAATGGAGATGGAATTGCAATGGCCTTTCGGGCAGGGTGTAATATTATTAACTCAGAATATATTCAGTTTCATCCTACCTTACTCTATCACCGGGACGTAAAACGTTTTCTCATTACCGAGGCTCTTCGGGGGGAGGGTGCTCGCCTGATGAATGTCCGGGGGGAGTATTTTATGGAACGGTACCATCCTTCACTGAAAGATCTGGCTACCCGTGATCAGGTTGCCAGGGCAATTTATAACGAAATGGATGGGGCTGATGGCTATGTGTTTCTCGACACCCGTTCCATAAAACAGGTAAATATTCCCGATCGTTTTCCTGGCATCTACAACCAGTGCATGGAACTTGGAATAGACATGACCAGGGATCCCATTCCAGTGGTACCTGCGGCCCATTATTTTTGCGGAGGCATTAAGGTAGATACTTGGGGCAGGACAGAAATACCCGGACTTTACGCAGTGGGGGAGTCCAGCTGTACTGGTGTCCACGGAGCTAACCGATTAGCTTCAGTGAGTCTTCTGGAAGCCCTGGTTTACGGTATTCGGGCAGGTAAGGACTTAGCGAAACGGGCAACTCACCTCGACCTTACTCTTCAGGACTCTATTCCTGAATGGGTTTATCCTACTGGGGAAGTTGATTTTGATCCCTTGTTGATTCAACACGATATGCTCACTATTCAATCAACCATGTGGAACTACGTAGGAATTATACGTAGTAACAAACGCCTCGAAAGAGCCCTGGCGGATTTCAATTATTTGAATCACCGTATTGAGAAATTTTATCAGGAAGCCAAGGTGACAAAGAATATTCTCGAACTTCGCAATGCCATAATAACAGCATCAATAATTGCACGGGCAGCTACTACCAATAAAACATCCCTGGGGTGTCATTTCCGTACTGACAGTAATCTCATTTAAACAGGATAAACCGGTAATAGGGAGGCTAATGCAACAGAAAACAGTAAATGCTTCCAAGGTTTATTCGGTTTAATTGACATACTTCCAAAAGCGTCTATACTTTATGGGTAAAGGTAAGCCAATTCTCGGGGATTATGACTATAACCCTGAGGCCCAAGCTGACATTCGGTCACGCATCGAAGGAGCGCACATGGAGATTACTGATATCCGGATTCGGCGAGTT
>SKVS01000288.1 GCA_007129335.1 Spirochaetaceae bacterium | reverse complement strand
GCATGTACCAGTATTTTTCTCACAAAAAAGATCTGTACAAATACATTCTATCTCTCATTGTTGAAGCAAAAATGCAGTATCTGACTCCGGTTATGACAAATCCCTTTGCCCATCCTATTGAAGTAGTACTACGGGACATGTTCGCATCAGGACTCCGGTTTGCCAAGGAGCATCCGCACTACATGCGAATCGGAAACAAATTCATTCAGGATAAAACCCACCCAATATATCTGGAAGTAATGGCTGATAACCAGAACAGGGCTGAGCAGGTTTATGAAATGCTCCTGGCCCAGGCAGTCCAAAGAGGTGAATTACGCAAAGATCTAGATATACATTTCACTGCCCACCTCATCTTTTCCCTGAGTAACAATTTGGTGGAATACAATCCCGATCCCCATCAGGATCGTTGGCTGGATACCATGTATGAATCCCTGGAAAAACTCCTGGATGTTTTATTCCTGGGAATCAGAAATCCCCATAGGAAAGCAGAAAACAAGGCATCAAATACCAAGGCATAATAAACCCCTGGGGAACCAGGGTCTAAAGAATCTGAACAAACCAAAGAGGGCTTGGGATGATTGAAAAAGAAAGCAGTAGAGGCACGGAAAAAAAAGGAGAGAACATGATTTCAGTAGAAAACTTAAGCCATTATTATACCCAGAATCAGGTATTTGCAGTGAAAAATGTGAGCTTTCAGGTAGAAAAGGGAGAGATCTTCGGCTTCCTTGGGCCTTCGGGAGCGGGGAAATCCACAACCCAGGGTGTACTGACAGGGCTGCTCCCCCTTCAACAGGGTAGGGTAAGAGTAGCAGGGCATGACCTTTCCCATCCCAAGCGGACAATGTTTAATAAAATCGGGGTGTCTTTTGAACAGTCAAATGTGTATGGTAAATTAACCGCCAGGGAGAACCTGGACTTCTACGCGAAACTATTCGATGTTCCTACGATGAAAACCATGGACTTACTGGAAATGGTCGGGCTGGATAAGGTTGCAGATAAAAAGGCCGGCACCTTTTCTAAAGGGATGAAACATCGTCTGACCTTTGTACGAAGTATGATCAACAAACCGGAAATGTGGTTTCTCGATGAACCTACAACAGGTCTCGATCCCGCCATAGGAAGCCAGATTAAGGATATTATCCGGCAAGAGAATGAAAAAGGAGCAACGGTATTCCTTACCACCCATAACATGCAGGTTGCCGATGAGCTTTGCGACAGGGTTGCATTCATCATTGATGGAGAAATAAAACTTATCGATTCACCGAGGAATTTGAAACTCCAGTTTGGTCAACAAATGGTTGTTGTAGACCATCTGGTTCAGGGACAACGGAAAACCGAACAGTTTTCTCTCATAATGGATGAGGATAAGACCCGGTTGAACCAGCTTATTCAGACAGGTCAGATCCAGATGATGCATACCAAGGAAGCTACCCTAGAAGAAATTTTTATTAAGGTAACCGGAAGGGGGCTGGAATAATATGGCAGAGAAAACCTTTCAAAAACTATGGATAACCTTTTTAAAAGATTTGAAACTCTCTTTTAACGGTATTTATTTCTATATCGAAGTCGGTATGGCGGTTATTTTTACCCTTGTCATGGTGTTTGTTGTGCCGGAAAACTTCGATTCATCCCAAACCTTCCATGTAGTTTTGGATGCCGAACCTGCATACCAGTCTTTTCTGCGGAATTTATTCGAGTCCGAGGATCTAGGGCAGATTCAGTTTCATGATGACAGGCATGCTCTCCACCAAGCTATGGAAGCAGATCGTTCATCCGTTGGAGTTGTTCTTTCCATGGATGCCCAGGGACTCCAGTACAACCTTGTTCTCCAGGGATACGAGAGCCCGAGAATGAGAACCCTGTTGAAAACCCTTATTGAAGGGGAGCTTTTGTCTCAGACTCCGGGCTGGTCAGGTACCACTGACACCCGAGTGCTGGAGCCAGATAGTGAACGATTGACCGATCGGGCACATGTTTTGCCTATTTATTTGACCGTTAATGTGGGACTCATGGGCTTATTCATTATTGCCGCTTATATTTTTCTCGATAAGGATGAGGGAGTTATTAAAGCATTCGCTGTAGCACCGGTACATATTTGGCAGTATTTGGCCAGTAAACTTTGTATTATGCTCATTATCGGGCTCGGATCATCGCTCCTGGTGGTCTTTGCCCTGGTGGGAAGGCAGGCCCATTATGGTCTCCTGTTAGGAGCAACCGTTGCTTTCAACCTCTTTGGTTCCACCCTTGGTTTATTTATTGCAAGTTTTTTTGACACGATGGTAAAAGCAATGGGAGCTCTTTACCTGGCTGTTATGGTTCTCATGATTGCAAGCGTCTCCTACTTTATGCCTTCATTTAATCCCTTATGGATCAGAATTTTTCCTTCTTACCCTATGCTCTTTTCCTTTCGGGAGTTGTTGCTCTCCAACGGAAATGCATGGTATGTGCTGCAGAATATAGGATTTTTTCTGATTCTCTCCGGCGTGCTCTTTGGACTGTCGGTGCATCGCTTTAAAAGAAGTATTACGGTGTAAAGGAGCGGAATAATGAAAAGAATAGCAGCCATTGTTGGCAGAGATATCCGAAGCGGGATCAGGGATTGGCTTATTGTTTATTTAAGTATTGCTCCGTTCATAATTGCCCTGATATTGCGCAGCCTTATTCCCGGGGTAGGAGATTCCCTTTTGAGTGTTGTGGTTTTGGATCAGAACCCTCTGGTATCCAGTCTTGAACAGGTTGCAAGGGTAGAGCTTGTTTCGGATTTGGAATCCCTGGAGCAGAGAGTTCTCCGAATGGATGATGTCTTTGGGATTGTGTACACCCGAGGGGCATACGAGCTGGTAGTTCAGGGTAATGAGTCGGAGCACAGCCTTGGCATGTTGGAAACCCTCATGGCCCGGTTAACGAATCCTAGTTCTTCTGTCCCGGTGGATATTCAATTCTCCGATCTGGGATGGGAAATGTCTCCTTTGAAACTCTACGGGGGCATAATGCTCATGTTATTCACTACGGTTTTTGGCGGAATGTTCATTGTGCTAAACCTGGTAGATGAGAAAATGCACAAAACCTTAAGAGCATTGAATGTTTCTCCCCTTTCTCGGGTGGAACTGGTCATTGGAAAAGGGATGCTCGGTTTTCTTTTACCCCTTGTAGGTTGTCTTGGTGCTGCCTGGATCATGGGATTTTCCGGGATTCACCTGGGGATGTTTTTTGTTACCCTTTTGAGTATAGCCACCATCAGTATCATTATAGGTTTCAGCATAGGGGTTATGAACGATGAGCCCATTTCTGCTGTAGCGAGTATGAAAATGGTTATGCTCCCGGTGCTTCTGTCGGTTTTCGGTGCTATGTACTTGGCTGATAATTGGCATTGGGTGCTGTTTTGGTCACCCTTTTACTGGGCATACCTGAGTATGAATGGGATTCTCCTGCAGCAGGCGGACTGGTTCCTTGTTCTGAGAAACTCAGGTTTCATTCTGGGGTTAACGGTTTTGGTATTTATGGGATTGAGGAAAAAAATTGTAAACGGTTTGGAATAGGGACAGATGTTTCCTGGAAAAAAAAGGAGGAAGAAATGAATGGTATAGCGTTGTTGGGGATTTTACTTGTTGCCTACGGTTTTGTGGTTCTCGGTATTACCGTGAAGAAACCTGAGAAGGTCTGGTCAATGGGAAAAATCCAGCTTTTTATTAAGGTTCTGGGGGAGAAAGGAACGGTACTTTTCTTTTATGTTTTTGGGGTGGCGGCCATAGGTTTCGGTATTTGGCTCATGCTTTAAGCTAGGGTTCCTGGTGCGTCCAGCAGGGCGCACCGAATCCTGCTCCCCAAATTTCAAAGAGGGAACATGAATTTCAATGCTCCCGCTACTCGCTGAGCCCAGTATTCCTCACTGTGATAATGTCCCTGGAAAACCTTGCTTATCCAGTTTTTGTCCTGGATATACCCCTGTTGTTCCATAATGGTATCAGCGGCTGACTGACCAGCTGCGTAGGTACCATCGAGCTTTTCGGTACCCCTGTCGAAGTAAATTTTATGAGTCCGGGGATCCGGAAGGGTTTGTTGCATGTAGTCAAACATATGAGGAATTACCACTGGCCAATGGGTAGAAAAACAGGCTGCCTTACCGAATGTTTCCGGAAATTGGCAAATGCTATAGAGGGATATTAACCCTCCCATGCTGGAACCTAATATGCCTGTTGTGTCCCGTCCGGGGTTTGTCCGGTAGTTCTGGTCAATGAAGGGTTTTACTTTGGTTACAAGAAAGTCAAGATACGCATCAGAGCTCCAGGTTACTGTAATGCCCCGAATGGCAAGCATGAGCCGCATTTTTAGGGGCATGGAAGGGCGTTTATTCTTACCCTCGGGGAAGATTTGGGTAGGTAGATAATCGCCATATCTGTTCGGGGTATTATATATACCAACCACTATTGGGGGGGGTATTGAGCCTTCTTCAGCCAGCTTTTCTATGGCTTCCGCAATTTCCCATGTTTT
>SKVS01000284.1 GCA_007129335.1 Spirochaetaceae bacterium | reverse complement strand
TGCAGGGCAAACGCATATGGCTACTATTGAAAGTGGAAAACACACAAGTCCAGGAGTACTAGGTCGCTCATGACTATAGATTCAAACCAATAACTCGACATTTGTCGAGTTATTGGTTTGAATCCATAGTCTCTCAGTAACTTTCATTGCCATATGCGTTTGCCCTGGCCCTGTGACTGGACTCAGACCTAACATTGTGTACAATCTAGTATAGTATAATAACAGAAGAAAGGAGGAGTTATGCCCAGGAAAATCAGGAAAACCAGGAAAGGTCAGGCGAGGTTTTTGTTTCTTTTCGTACTCCTTTTTATTCTCTTTATTGTAACCCCATTCATTTTCGGGCAACCGGTGCTTGTCTACGGCTACGATGACGATTACCTGCCCTGGGAAAAAAATGAGGAGGGAGTCCCTACTGGGGTGAACATTGATATTATGAGACTTATTGCCCAACGCCTGGGGTATGAAATCCGGTTTGAATCCTATCCCTTTCGCCGGATATTGTTGTTAATGGAATCCGGAGAAATCGATATGACAGGTGGTCTGGCACTCAGGCCGGAACGGGAAGAATATATCCACTACTTGCAGCAGCCCTATCAACGGGCTATTAAAATTTTCATGGCGCCAAAGGATTCTCCGGTGACCCTCAGCACCTATGAGGAACTTTACGATCTTCGTATAGGATTACGGGCTGGGAACAAGCAGTTCGACCGCTTCGATAACGATCCCGATCTGGTGAAAATTGAAGCAAACTCGGTGGACCAGCTGTTTCAAATGCTGCTCCTCGGCCGGTTCGATGTAGCGGTCGGCGGAAGCGTTCAATTGCGCTATGGTGCAAAAACCGGTGGCTTTTCTGATCAGCTGAAGGTTCTCGATTATCAGGAGGATTTAGGTGTTGGAGGCTACTTCGGAATATCCCGGAAATCACCATTTATGGCAAGACGGGAAGAAATAGAGGCTGTTCTTGTTGATCTTTTCTCCAGCGGCAAAATTGATGCTATTATAGAAACGTATTTCTGATTTGTTTGTTGATCGTTAGTACACCAAGAATGAGTTAGAAGGGTCGGGCTCAAAATCGTATGCAGCGCACATCCATAGGCCGAAGGGCTTTTACAACAATTCTTTTCTTTGGATTGATTCTTACCCTTCTCATGACTGGAGCGCGGTTTTTCCTGGAGTACCGGTCTGTAACCCGGCGGGCCATGGAAGAAATAGAAAACATCCGGTTAGTGCAAAGCCGAACCATTGCCCTGGCAGTTTGGAATGTGGATATGGTTCAGGTGAAGGTGCTGATCGAAATTATTGTCCAATTACCCTATGTCCACTATGTGGCTGTTACCGCTCCCGGCTTGCCGGTTGTGGATGCGGGAACCCGATCAGCGTCATTTCAAAGTCTCAAAAGTCCTCTTTCGTACACCACCGGAGGAACTGCCGTCCCGGTTGGTGAACTGGAGATCCAGTTGAATCAGGAACTGATCCTGCAGGACGTAACCCAATCGGTTCTCTGGTCCCTGGGATTTCAGGCACTTTTTCTGCTGGCTCAATTACTGTTCCTGTTGCTGGTGTTTAAAATTCAGGTGACCCGTCATTTGGTTCATATTGCCGATTATGTTCTTCAATTCGATTCCCTGGGAAAAAACGAACCCCTTGTTCTAAACAAGGTCAACCGGGGAGATGAGCTGGATATCCTGTCGGATTCCTTTATGCAGCTGAACCAGAACCTGAAAAAGGCTCAGGGAGATCTGAACCTATCCTTGCAGGAGCTGAAAACCAACAAAGAGAGACTCGAGCTTGCAACCCAGGGTGCCGGCATTGGCATTTGGGACTGGGATATTGGGATGAATGTTATGATCTGGGACGACAGTATGTACTCCCTGTACGGTATGAAAAGAGAAGACTTTGCAGGGGATTATCAGGCGTGGAAAGCGTGTTTGTTCCCCGAAGATGAACCCATGATCGAGGGTGAAATTCAGGCTGCTCTCAGGGGGGAACGGGAATATTCTCCGGAATTCCGCATTGTATTACCCGATGGTTCACTTCGGTTTATAGCCTCTGCCTCCAAGACATACCGGAATCATGAGGGGAATCCTGTCCGCATGATCGGGATAAACTCCGATATTACCGAGAAGAAAAAAATTGAACAGGAGCTCATTGCCTACAAAAACGATTTGGAAATTCTGGTCAAGGAACGGACCGAGGAACTGAGGGTGGTAATCAACGAGCTTCAGAGTACCAATACCGTTCTGGAAAAAACCAATAAAAATCTTCTGGAAGCACAGCATCAGCTTGTGCAGACCGAAAAGCTTGCAGCATTGGGGTCCCTGGTTGCGGGGGTAGCCCATGAGTTAAACACCCCTATCGGAAATGCCCTTACCGCATCTACAACCATATCCGGCCTGACTGAATCCATTCCCCATTCCCTCGACGCCCCGGTGTCCCGCCGAAGTTTGGAGGAATCTCTGGATGATATTCACAAGGGTCAACAAATTATAGAACATAACCTGAAACGGGCTGCAGACCTGATCAGTAACTTCAAACAGTTGGCTGTGGATCAGACCAGTCACCAGCAGCGGGATTTCTTTTTGCACGAAGTGGTGCGGGATGTAATCATGGCCCTGGGTCCAACGATCAAGCGAACCCCCCACCGGGTCTTGTCCCAGGTTCCGGAACATGTTCTGCTCAAGAGTTATCCCGGTCCCCTGGGGCAGGTTTTTATTAATCTCATTAATAATGCCTTGGTGCACGGATTTGAAAAAGGGGAACCCGGAACTGTCTCAATTCACGCTAGGGTTTTGGATGGGAATGATGTTGAGATTAGGGTACAGGACGACGGCCGGGGTATTTCTCCTGAACACCACGACCGGATTTTTGAACCTTTCTTCACCACCCGTCTTGGTCAGGGAGGATCGGGACTTGGGCTGCATATTGTGTATACCCTATGCACAGAGGTACTCGGGGGTACGGTGGAGCTGGATAGTGCTCCCAATCGGGGGGCTTGTTTTGTTCTGACCTTACCCTTGGATCGATCTGGATCTTTTGAGTCGGCTGGAAGAGTACAAGAGTCCTCTGAAAAATGGGGTTAGCGCAAGATTGCGACAGGTATGGTGCCCATTACGTTTTGTGCCGGAACCCTGGGTACCTTTTTCGGAAGACTCGTACAATGATAAAGTGCATGGATAAAGGCATGGATAAAGGAGAGACTATGGCAACAACAGTAACCTTGGTTCACGTTCGGGTTGTAAAGGGGAAAGCAGCTCAGTTCATTGAGGAGACCTTGAAAAACCATCGGGACTCAATTCAAGAGCCTGGGAACCTGCGGTTCGACATACTTCAGGATCCTGAGGATGAGCACAGCTTTATTCTGTACGAAATGTACGAGAATGAGCAGGCTGCCAGGGCCCATAAGGAAACAGCTCATTACCTCAGCTGGCGGGAAGGGGTGGCTGAGCTCATGGCCGAACCCCGAAAGGGAGTTCCCTATACCGTGCTTGCCCCTCAGGTGGATGTATAAATGGATAGCCGGCAACCCTGGATATGGGTGGACCCCCGAAAACCTTTCGAACCGGTTCACCCAAGTTCACTGCCTTTGTCTCCCAGTCCCCTTCCGGATCAAACCGAAGGGCTCCAGCCCCTGCCGAACATCTGTGGAGGCACCGGATCCTTTGAACTTTGGAGCAGGATTCAACAGACTGAATCGGGGGAATTATCAATCATCCGCCGGGAAACTTTCGTTTTCCGAACATTTTTGGTCATTCATGGGCGGGGCGGTGTGGATCGATTTCCAGGCCTGGGGGAATTTCTTACAAGCCTGGAAGGGCAGGATTGGGTCATTGAGTACCGAATTATGGATCAGGAACCGAAGGACTGGATTCTGGATCGGTGGCTGGATGAGCTGCGAACGCCCGAGTCCGGCGGGGGGGCTGCTTCCGGTCGGCTGGTGGGTGCTGTTTTGGGCATTGGTGGAGGTGCGGTCCTGGATGCTGCCAAGGTAATGGCAGCCCTGCTTCCTGTTCCCGGCAGAACAAGAGATTATCTGGAAGGAGTAGGCTCACAACCGGCTCCCGAAGGGCGGGTGCCCCTGGTTTTGGTTCCCACCACCGGCGGAACCGGGAGCGAGGTTACTACCAACGGAGTTGTTTCCGGAGCCCTGCCCGATGGTAAAGGTTTCAAGAAATCCCTGCGGCATAGCTCCTATGTGCCCGATTGGGCTATTCTGGATCCGCTTTTCATGACTGGTGTACCCCCTGGAATTACTGCTGCCTGCGGGGCCGATGCTCTTTCCCAGTTGCTGGAAAGCCACTTTTCTACCAAGGCAACCGGGGTTACAAGTCAGTGGACCGAGTTTGGGCTGGGCTGTGTTGCCCGGGGGCTTGCTGCAGCGGTTACTGAGCCTGAGAATCTCGAGGCCCGGTTGGATATGGCGCTTGGGGCGTTGTGCTCCGGTGTAGGGTTGGCGAATGCTGGGCTGGGACTGGTTCACGGGATTGTTGGGGCCCTGGGGG
>SKVS01000287.1 GCA_007129335.1 Spirochaetaceae bacterium | reverse complement strand
CTGGAGATCCGATCCTTCTGCTAAATACTGTCCGAAACGTGGGCGGAAAATGTTGGTATAGGTGAATTCTTGTACCTCTCCGGGTAAAACCAGTCTTATTGTTTTGTTTTCCCGATCAGGGAAAAGACCGAATTCCGGTGAAAAGGTGTCGAAGTTAAACTGCCGATCCCTGATCATGGGCCAATATGATTCTGGACGCCAAACATTATCAAAAAAGCTCAACAGAAGCTCGTCGGTAATTTCATCTACCACTGGTTGACTCGCAGTGGTCGGATTTTCCAGCCTCAGGTTATGCCCGAAGACCCAACCCTGTGTGCCGTCCATTGTTATTGCGTTGTACCAATAATCAACCAGGCCCGATAAATCGGTAAGCTCGTCCTGTCGACTAATAATTTTTATTTTTTCATTTTGTCTGAGTCGGTATACCATGGTACTGAGATTGTCGGGGTTGGATCTGATCGGCAGCCCCTGGGTTGCAGAGCGGGCAAATTCATCCCGATAGTCCTTATAACTCTCGGCGAAACCTTGTGCTTCGGGCAAGCGAGAAAAAGACCGGATCCTCCAACGGGGCATTTCAATGGGAATAATTTCCTCGTTATCCAGAATTTTTATTCCGTACACATCCCGTATTTCAGAAATTGTCAGAATACCCACAACCACACCATTGGCAAAGGGTGTGGCCTTGTCTTCCTGATCGCTCCAGAGAATAACCCCATACCCCTGGTATCGTGGTCCGCAGGAGATGAAAACAAGGGTTAATACTATGAGTATGCCTAGCAGTTTGTGGAATTTCATGTACGCTAAGGTATAGGAAAAAAAAGAAGAGTTCAATCGTGCCAGGGCAAAGCCATAAATCAATCAGATAAGCCCTGCATGGGTCATTACCCCGAACTACCTTGCCATATGGGTTTGCCCTGAATCGTGCAGGGTTTCTACAATGGTCTGATCAGACAGGATAATGAGTATTCTCCCTTCCTGCAGAATTCTTCGATTTTGTTCGCTGTATAGAAGTATGTTTCTAGCTTGATCATTTAAAACAAGGTCGGTGTAGTGAATACCGAATATTTCCTGCGCGGACACCCTGAGGGGGTTTGTACCAATTCGGTGGATATAGGGGGTTTCATCGAAAGAAGTTGTATAAGCTGCCCCCCCCCAATGAATAAGGCGATCGGGATTCATACGATTTGGCTCAACAACAACTGTAAGGTTGGAATCAAAAATACGCAGGAGAAGGCTTGGTTGAAGGAGGGCGAAGGTTTGCCTGCCCCGGTCGGACTCCCCCCGTACGGGCAGGGGATCTGCTGCATAAATGACCAGCCCGGTAAACTCTCCAATCCCCTGCCATTGGAAGAATTGTTCCAGGGGTGAGGGGTGGTGGTGGCGGATCAGGAGTTCGGTGAGACCGGGGAATAATTGCAGACTGTATGGAACTGTTACTATATCCAGGGTAGAACTTATTCTGGCTGGTTTTGCCTCTGCCGTCTCAGCTAAGCGCTCAATTTTTCTCAATATACCAGGATCATTTCTAGCAATATCCCTGACAAAGCGATGAGAATCAACCCTCAGCTCCAAAAGAGCATTCAACATAAAAACCGGCATAGCGTTGTGTATTGCCCGGGTTGCGGTGGTGGCAGCAGAGGCGGGATTTTGTCCGATTAACCTTGTGGATTGACTTATGTGAAGCTCAAGCGTACCTGTATACCAGTTTACCGAACTGCTAACGTGGAAATCATGTTCGGCGAACAGGAGAGTTTGAGAGAAAAGGAGAAGAATAACGAATACTATTCGTAAAAGAGATTTCATTGCTTTATTCATCGGTAGTATCCAAAGGAATATTAAGAACCTGGTTTTCTCTAACTCCGGTGTTAGGTAAATTGTTGAAAGATTGTATGAGTTCCCAGGGGATTCCATAGGCAAGAGCAATGGACCATAGGGTCTCACCCGGTCTGACCACATGGGGAACCGAATGTAAATGGGATTTCCCGGAACTCAGAAGGTATGAAGCCAATCGGGGTGCAGAATTCGTAGGCAGGGTTACGGGGTAAAACCGTTCATTCGGGGGAGTAACTCCTAATAAGAGGTTTCTGTTAGCGTGGAAAATTAATTCTGGGTCAATACCTGCCTCCTTAGCCAGGGTTTCCAGGGGGACTCCTCCAGGAACCATGGTCTGAGTCCACTCAACAGGAGGAAACCATTGGGGTCTTCCGCTTAATCGACCCCAATGTTCAACAAATAATGCCGTAGCCAGGAGTTTTGGAACATACCTCTGAGTTTCCTGAGGTAACTCATTTGCCCGGGCAAGTGACCAGAAGTCCTTCAAACCAGTTCTACTCATAGCGCGGGTAACAGTGCCAAGACCACCGTTATATGCTGCTGCTGCCAGGAGCCAGTCTCCCAGAACCCGATAATTATCTATGAGCTTTGCAATTCCAGCCTCGGTCGCCTGATAAAAACTGAGACGTTCGTCCTTGTAAGCGTTTTTTTGCATCCACGGTGCCATGGAGTTATCGACAAATTGCCACATACCCATGGCATTGCTGGTTGAACGGGCTGTAATGATAAATTCACTTTCGATAAACGGAATGAAAAAAAGCTCCGGGGGAACCTGATGCCTGGCAAGGGTTGTGAAAATGTGATTTCTATACAGGAATGATCGTTGGTACACCGATGAGAGCCAGGCAATTCGATGGGGTTGGGTATACTCTTTGAAAATTTCCAAAACCTCTGGTTCCAAATAACCAGATAAACCCAATCTTACCGGGTGATTTCGCTGCCATGGATCTTCAAGCGGACCTGCTTTATCCTCATCTGTTTCCTCCATGGTGAAGGGCACATTATTTGTTCTCATTCCAAAGTCAGCAGGCAGAGGGAGCGGGGTACGGGTAACAGCGATGATCTGATTCACAGGAAACAGAATTAGTACGGTCAGGCAGAGTGACTTCAGAGAAACCATACTATCATATCGGCACAATCGTGTTTTTTACTAGTACAGCAATGCGCATTTAATAAGGATTGGTGAAACTACCGGGTTTCGCCGAAGTAGATTCCTGCCCATTCCCAGGATCCGTGTATTTCGGGGTTAGCCGGATAATGGACCTTTCGAAAATACAGAAACCAGGTAGGAATTCGGGGACTCCAGCCCCAGGTCCGCAATAAAGCCTCATTACCGTTTGCCATGAGTTCCACAGAATCGGCGAAGCGAATTCGGTTATCCCCATAGAGGAACGAGAGTAAATTAAAATCTGGTCGGGCATTTACATCATACCGATCCTGATGCCAGGAGACTGAAAAGAAATTTGCTTTTGCCTGGAGGTTCACCAGAGCCCGGCCATTTTTTTTTTTTTTTTTGTTTTTAATTTGATTTACTAAAATATCCAGGTCAGGGCGGAGCCAGTTCTTGCTGGAGTGGTGGAACGCAACCTTTTCCCGAATGGTATGATGAATTCCCGGATGTCCGGGTACTAACGTGTTTGGTAAGCGTAAAAAGGATTCGTAGGCACGCATTGCTTCGTTGTATTCTCCAATACTTTCAAGAGCATTAGCAAGCTGGAAATACACGAGTCCCCGTTCAATTTTATCAGGATATTGGTTGAGTAATTCCTGCAAATAGTGAACTCTGTTTGAACCATTGTTAGCAAGCTGAACTAATTGCTGAAGGCTGAGAAAATGAATAGAGTGATTTTGCCAGGAAACATCGGGGAATTGAGTGTATATTCGGTGATAAAATTGATATGCCAGTTCATCGAAGCCCTGTTCCTGATAGGTTAGGGCTATTCGGTACAGGTAGTAGCTATTAAACTGATCATCGGGATTTTGTCGGACGTGGTCTGTCACATACCGAATCATTTCACAGGTAGAGATTTGACCCTTGTATATGGCTATTTGCTCCCGAATAATTGCCTGTTCCAAACTGCTTAATCCGGGTTTTTCCAGGTCTCTATGAAATTG
Source organism: Spirochaetaceae bacterium (assembly GCA_007129335.1). GTDB lineage: Bacteria > Spirochaetota > Spirochaetia > DSM-27196 > Salinispiraceae > SKVS01. Next base: position 566 of record SKVS01000287.1, on the reverse strand, counting down.
GCGTATGGTATTTTGAAGCGATCGGTTTGGGTCTGCTTGGTCTGCAGAACTTAAACAGCCTGATAGAACCAGGATCGCCATAAGAATCAGCGGAAAGGAAAATTTTCTCATATTGCTATAGTAGCAAGAGAATGGGACTCGTTCAATCCTTTCCAGGGCAAACGCATATGGCAAAGTGGTTCGGGGAAATGGCCTATTTTTTGCACAGTTGTAGGAGTTTATCCAACATAATTGCACTATTTTACCAGGTTTGATTGCCGTATGCGTTTGTCCTGAATCTATAGTCATAAGCAACTCAGTTCTCCTGGGCTTATTTATTTTACATTTTCAATACTTGCCCTGCGTTTGCCCTGCTATATTGTGTTTTTTTACAAGAAGGTGTCATACATGGATTTTACAAAAAACGAAATTGAAAACGTATGTACCAATGCCTACCAGGCCTTTCACCATAGGAGATTTATCCACCCAGATCCCCTGGAGATTCCCCTGGAATTTGATGATCCCCTGGACCGAGAATGGGCAGCCTTTCTCAGTGCCATTTTTGCTCTTGGCCGGGTGGACGTCAT
>SKVS01000096.1 GCA_007129335.1 Spirochaetaceae bacterium | reverse complement strand
CTTGTACCCGATCTTATTGAGCTTTTTCCCCAATCACGCACAGCGGTTCAGACGAAAATTGTTGAATTCTTTCATAAAAAAGAACTCCCCGATCTTATTCCCCAGGTCAAGAACGAGCTTATGTTTTACCAGGATTTGGGGCCAGCCCTGGTTCGTAAGCTCGTAGAATATCTCAATGCCTTCCCGCCAGATTCCATGGATGACATGAAAGAAATCTTTGAAGAAATGAGTGAGGGGACAAATCTGGAACTGGCTGGTCTGGCCATTCGATCTTTAGGCGTGCACTCCCTCATTGAAGACGGCCGGTTTTTCATGGACCTCTATGAGAAGGAGGGTCAGGGACCGAGTATAAAGCTCGCAGCTCTCCAGGCTTTGGGCCAGTACGGGAGCGAGCAGGTAATCGACTTTCTTGAAGATCTGGCAGATAACGAAACAGAAGAATTGCTCATGCGTCAAACAGCAATCCAGTCTCTTGGGACCATAGGAGCAGACCGTTCCCTACCTCTCCTACGCCGCTTGTTGGACTCCGATGATACCTTTATTCGAACATCCGTTCTTACTGCCCTGGGTTCCTATTCAACCGAAGAAATTGCTCCGCTTTACCGTACAGCCCTGAGGGATTCTTTTTGGCGGGTAAGGCTGTCGGTACTTCAAACCCTTGGAAAGAATCCAATACCCGAGTTAGAGCCTATGGTGCTATTTATTGCCCGTAATGATCCGGAAGTACCGGTACGGACCCAGGCTTATAGAACCCTTGGCATATACGGTACTCCGAGGGTTTGGGAAACTTTTCGAGCGGATGTTCGAGCTCCCAGGATGGCTGAAAATTATAGACTCATCATGCTGGAGTTGCTCATTCAAAACGATTTTTCCCAATCAAAGGAAACCCTTCTGGCCATTATTGACGAAGAATGGTCTAAGGAGAATTCCCGTGTGCTTGATATTATTGGAAGAACCTTATCCGTGCAAAACTATCCTGAAGCCCTGGGTATTTTTGATCGATTCTTATCTCACCCCAATATTGTTATTAAGATCTACGGCATTCGGGGTATTGGGAATTCCCGGGGTACCGATTTCCGCGAGAGAATTGAGGAGCTGACCCAGGATTCCCAGCCTCCTGCCATTCGCATGAATGCCCGTTCAGCTCTGGAATTGCTGGATGATGAATAGGGTAATTTCAAAGACTTTAGAAATTACCTCAGAAGTTTAAAATTTTTTCAGTTTTTTCCTTATTTCTCTGTCAATTTCTTGTCATACCCTCTCTATTGTGGTACCTTACCTACCGATACACCATATATGGTGTATAGAACAAATTTTAGGGAGGGGTTCATGGCTAAGAACGAACCAAAGATCGCTGTACAGCGAATGAGTCTGGAATCAAATGGGACAAAACAGAGTGTTGCCGGTGGGGGGATCGGTGGGCCTCAGTTTCTTACTAACCGGAGCGGTGAAAAAGTACCTTTCGATGCTGGACGTATTTCAAAAGCCATTGAACGTTGTTTTGACGGAATTAAACGGAGTTCTAAAACTCCTATTGATGAATTGACCCACCAGGTTGTAAATGTTGCTGCAGCAAAATACGACACCCCTGCGGTAGAGCAAATCCAGGATATTGTTGAAATGGTTCTTCAGGCTGCCGGGGAATATGAAGCAGCAAAAGCCTACATCTTGTACAGGGCTGAACACGAGAAGATGCGCCGGCTCCGACCGGTACCTGCCGAGGTAAAAGAAGCATTCGATAAATCAGATTCCTATTTCCCCACCCAGCTCCAGAAATTTCAGTTCTACGATAAATATTCCCGATTCAATTATGATCTGGGCCGTCGGGAAACCTGGCTTGAAACAGTGACCAGGGCGGTTGATTATTTGAAAGAAATTTCCCAAAACAAATTACCAAAACAGGACTATGACCGAATTCACCAGGGAATTCTGGAAATGAAAGTTATGCCGTCCATGCGCCTCCTGGCCATGGCGGGGGATCCTGCACGCCGGAGTAACATAGCGATTTACAACTGTTCTTACCTTCCGGTAGACAGTATAGACAGTTTCGTAGAGGCCCTCATTATATCTATGAACGGTTGTGGAGTAGGTTTCAGTGTTGAACGGCAATACATTGAACAAATGCCCCGTATTCTCCGCCAGACCGGAGAAAAGCTTCCTTCCTATGTAGTCCAAGATACCAGCGATGGTTGGGCAGAAGCCATGAGAACGGGGCTGGCTACCTGGTTCAACGGTCAGGATATTACCTTTGACTTCTCTCAGGTCCGACCTGCTGGAGCTCCGTTAAAAATCAAGGGAGGAAGGGCATCAGGTCCCGAACCCCTGCGTCATATGCTCCAATTCTCCCGGGAAAAAGTTTTGGCTCGTCAAGGTGGTTTTCTCACCAGCCTGGACGCCCACGATATCATGTGTGCTGTTGGTGGCGCTGCAGTCTCAGGAGGAGTGCGTAGAACAGCGATGATTTCCTTATTCGATTACGATGACAAAGACATGCGTCATTGTAAGGATGGGGATTTCTGGCACAAAAATTCCCAGCGATGGAATGCTAATAATTCGGCTGTTTGGCCAAACCGTGAACTGACCCAGGAAGAAGTTGCAAAATTTGTCCTGGACATGGTGAGCTCGGGAAGAGGGGAGCCTGGTATCTTCAACCGAAGAGCAGCTGTTGAAAACCGCCCTGCCCGAAGAACCCTATCTGACTTTGGAACAAATCCCTGTGGAGAAATAATACTTCGTCCTTTTCAATTATGTAAATTAAGCAGTGCAATTGCCCGGAAGGACGATACCTTCGAAACTCTAAAAGACAAGGTTGAATTGGCTACAATTCTCGGCACTATTCAGTCAATGGCCACAAATTTCCCTGGACTCCGTCCTCAATGGCGGCAGAATTGTGAGGAAGAACGGTTGCTTGGTGTTGACCTGAACGGTCAGATGGACAGCCCGGTATGTCAGGATCCGGACGTTCAAAGCCGACTTCGCTACATTGCTGAGGAAACAAATCGTATTTATGCCAAAAAATTAGGGATTAACCAGTCTGCGGCAGTTACTGCTGTAAAACCCAGTGGAAATTCAAGCCAGCTGTTGAACAGCAGTTCAGGTCTGCACACCCGATGGTCCCCATACTACATTCGAAATGTCCGGGTAGGTGCCCATACCCCAATTTTCCGGGTATTACAGGACGAAGGCGTTCCTATGGATCCTGAAAACGGACAAACCGTCGACAATGCAACGACCTGGGTAGCCCATTTTCCGGTTAAAAGCCCCGATGGTGCTCCTACCAGGAATAGTCGCTCTGCCATGGACCAGTGTAACTACTGGTTGCAGAATAAGGTCCATTATACCGAACATAATCCGTCTGTAACCATTACCTATAAACCCGATGAAGTGATCGACATTATCAAGTGGATTTGGGACCATCAGGATAAAATTGGGGGAATGGCTTTCCTTCCCGCCAGCGACGCCCAGTATGATCAAATGCCCTATGTCGAGATTTCCGAACAGGAATATCAGAGACTTGAAGCGGCTTTTCCCCACATTGACTTCAGCAAGGTATATCGCTACGAAGAAAAAGATCTGACTACCGCTGCTCAAGAATTAGCATGTATGTCCGGCCAATGTGATGTATAATTCCCCTGGGCTCATGAACTGCCCGAATGGGGAATGAATGGGAATTAGAATAATTATTACCGGTGGCACCTTCGATAAAGGTTACGATGAACTGAAAGGTGAGTTAACCTTTAAGAATACTCACCTTCCGGAAATTCTTGAGCAGGTTCGCTGTACCCAGCCAATAGAGCTGGAAATTAACCAGCTTAAGGATTCTCTGGATATGGCCGATGAAGATCGGCTTTCCATAGGCAAAAGTTGTGCCTTGTCCCCGGAAACCATGATAGTAATTACCCATGGTACCGACACTATGGATAAAACTGCCCAGTTCCTCGATGGAATGGACGAATTAAAAGGGAAAACCATAGTCATGACGGGGGCTATGGTTCCCTATTCTTTCAAGCATTCTGATGCAATGTTTAATCTGGGGGCAAGTATTATGGCCGTTCAGTTGGTTGGTCCGGGGGTTTTTGTTTGTATGAATGGTCGGGTCTTTTCTGGTAACAGGGTATTCAAGGATAGAGAACAGGGTGTTTTTCAGGAAATTGTTTGATCTTTCCAAGATAGTGTTCGATGCAATGCGGTGAACAACAGGCTTTCCCCATACATTACCGTACGGTTTCGACCCCGTGCCTTAGCTTGGTACAGAGCTTCATCCGCATTGATAATAAAATCATCGAGTACCTCATCGGGATTGTAACGGCAGGTTGTTGCCCCTATGCTGACGGTAACCGATAAGCTGGTACCTTTGTACATGACCCGGGTGTTTTCCACTCTTTTTCGTATTCTTTCTGCAGAGTTCCACGTTCGTATGCGGTCGCTGTGTTGGAAAAGAACGGTAAATTCTTCCCCCCCGAACCGGGCAACAATATCCCCCTCACGAACCGATTCACGGATTACGTTTCCTAT
>SKVS01000322.1 GCA_007129335.1 Spirochaetaceae bacterium | reverse complement strand
CGATATAAGCCAGGGTAACTTCACCTACCAGGTAGCAGATACCAAAAGCATTGCCCACTTCAGCCGCCTGAATGACCTGGGATGGATTGTCATAACGGGTGTACACCGATCGGATGTACTACAACCCATTTTGATAACTATCTTTTGGAGTCTGGGAATTATTATTGCAGCATCCCTGGTTGCCACCTGGCTGGTAAGCTTGCTTTTGAGCCGGAACATTATTCATCCCCTCATTCATCTTCAGCAAAGGGTTCAGGAAATTGCAAACGGTCACCAGGACCCAGTTTCTCTGGCCTTTCTCCCAAAAAACGAAATAGGCACAATCGCAGAAACAATTGAACACCTTACGGAAGACGCGCTTGTTCTGAAAAATATAGAACTGCAAAACAAAAACAGCCTCCTGGATTCCCTGTCTAAAACCGACCAATTAACCGGAATTGCAAACCGCCGCAGGACCCAACAAATTATAGAGCAGGAGATTCATCGATTCGAACGGTATAAAAAGACATTTTGCCTGTTCCTTTTCGATATTGACCACTTTAAAACCGTAAACGACACCTACGGCCACGATGTAGGAGACCAGGTTCTGGTGGAACTGGTACAACTAGTTCAGTCGGTAATCAGAAAAACAGACACCCTCGGTAGATGGGGTGGTGAAGAATTCATTCTTGTTTGCCCCGAAACAACACTCCGCACCGCCCAGACCATTGGGGGAAAAATTTGCTCAACCGTTGGTAAACACCCCTTCCCCAATGACCTAACCATTACCCTGAGCATCGGGGTCTCGGAATTTACCTCCGGATCATCCCAAAAGGACATCCTGGTCCAGGTGGATCAGAAAATGTATTTAGCAAAACAAGGCGGTAGGAATCGGGTGGTGGTTTGAGGGGTAATCAACGAGATTCTCGTTCAATAGCCATTTCAGTTTCCCAGCAAATACCCATACCCCCCGCCAGGATTCTGATTCCTGTAGGTAAACAAAACCTTTAAGCTGGTCATTGTACCGCCGTATTCCACATAGGTATGAGCCCAATCCAGAGGAACCTCATTAACATGAATATCGTAACGTCTGCGGAAACCAGGAGGCAGGGATTCATCCTGCCCGAGATACACCGCCCAAACCTGTCGAACCGTAAGAATGGTACGCTGTTCATCCGGTGGCTGGTGCAGGAGAAACCGGGCGGTCCGAAGTAAATCAATGCAAATCTGGGCAGCCCGGGCATCTACACTGAAGGGAACAGGTTCCGGGTAGTACAACCCTGCGGGAAAACTTGCTCTCTGACCGGGTAATCCTGGAACAAGAAAAACTACCCAAACAAGCCCGATGAAACAGAAAAAACCTTTGCTGATCATGGATAGAGTATCGGTCACCTGCCGGGTAGTCTTGATTCGACTACTGGAACATGGCGACCAATGGCTCATAATGTCCACCAGGGCAAACCCAGGCCTGTATTTGCCCTGTAATCTCCACACTCGGGTACACATTTTTCTGGTAAAATGGCATACAAATGCATTAAACTCATCCTCATGGACATTGACCTGGGACGGGGAATGAAAGGTACCGAAGCTGCTGAAACAATCCTGAAAGCCAAGGATATACCCCTGGCCTTCCTTTCGTCCCACACCGAACCAGAAATAGTCAACACCACCGAAGGTATTACCTCCTACGGCTACATAGTGAAGAATTCGGGAAACACCGTGTTACTGGCATCCATCAAAATGGCTTTCCGACTGTACGAAGCCAACAAAAATATAACTTGGCAGGCAATGCAAATGGCTGCATCCCGGGAGCAGCTGAGGGTTACCCACGAGCAACTTGCCTGGTGGCCGGGTCTCATGGAATACGTAGTGGAAAACGACCTGACCTCGATTGCAATTCTGGACAGGGATCTTCACTTTCTGTACTGCAGCCGCAGGTTTCTGGAAGATTACAAAGTAAGGGAACACCAAATAATTGGCAGACATCATTACGATGTGTTCCCGGAAATACCCCCTAAATGGCGGGATGTACATCAAAAGGCCCTGAAGGGGGAGGTTCTCAGTTCAGACGATGATTTTTTCTACCGTCCCGACGGCTCGATAGATTATACCCGATGGGAATGCCGCCCCTGGTACGACCAGAATGGGGCAATTGGAGGCATAATCCTGTACACCGAGGTACTCACCGAAAATAGAATCCAACAGCAAAAGCTTCAGGAAATGCAGGAGCGGATTACCCAGGAACGCCAGTTGTTACAAAACATACTTGATTCCATACCCGTACTCATTACCCGATACGATCCATCGACGAACATCCTGTACCTGAACAAGGAATTCGAGAATAAAGTCGGTTGGTCAACAGAAGAAGCTGCAGACATGGATCTCATGGCGGCGGTGTATCCCGATCCGGATTACCGGGAACATGTTCGGCAATACATGAGCCAGGCTGAATGCGGATGGGAAGAGTTTGAAGTAACCACCAGAAAAGGGACCATTCTCAGATCCAAGTGGTCGAACATCCAACTGGACGACGGCACCCAGATAGGGGTAGGGATCGATGTGACCCAACTGAAGAAAACCGAAGATCGGTACAAATCCCTGGTAGAAAACTTACCAGGAATTGCATACCGGTATTCTACAACCCGGGGAGGGCTCTTCTGGTCCCGCCAATCCACTGACATTATCGGGTATGGACCTGGAGAAATAACCCAGAACCCCAATATCTGGTACGAATCGATCCATCCGGATTTTAAGCCGAATTTGAATGCAATTCTTAAAGATCCAGCCAACGGAGCGGGATACCGCCTGGAATACCAGCTCAAAACCCGGGATGGGAACTGGATATGGATATCTGATCGATTCATATCCCGGGTAGATCTGGATGATGAAACCATTATTGAAGGCTTCGCAATGGACATTACTGAACAGAAAGAGGCTCGGGAAGAAATTCTCAAACTCGTCCATGAGAAGGAAACCCTCATTAAAGAAGTCCAACACCGGATAAAGAATACCATGGGAACCATGGGCGGACTCCTGTACCTCCAGGCCGAAAGCGCTGCCAACCCCGAGACAAAGGCATCCCTCCACGATGCGGTGAATAGATTCAAGAGCATGGAAATTCTATACGACTACCTGTACCGGTCTGAAGATCATGCCACCACTCCTCTGGGACAATACCTGGACCAGCTGATCCACCAGCAGGTCGCCCCCCAGAGTTCCAAAATCCGCCACCGGGTTACAATCAATGATGAGGACCTGCAACTACCGGCAAAGCTAAGCTCTACCCTGGGCATTGTAGTAAACGAACTGGTAACTAACTCCATAAAATACGCCCTTCCGGAAAATGAGCATCTGGATTTGGAGCTGGATATTCTTTCAACCAAGAAGGAACTGGTTCTTACCCTCCGGGACAACGGACCTGGCCTGTCCCCAAGCGTGGATCTGAACAATCCTAAAGGATTCGGGCTCACTCTGATAAATGCATTGGTTCAGCAAATGCGCGGCACAATCCAGATAGAGGACAAGATAGAGAACAAGATAGAGAACAAAGGAGGGGCAAGGTTCACTCTCACCATACCCCGTCCCTAGGGCAAGCTGTACCAGGAGGGATGGATCAGCCCTAGAATTCGTCAGTCGCGCCATCCCGAACCTGGAATTGCTGAACCAGGGAATTCAAGGTATTTCCTAAATCTCCGATGGTTGTAGCCGTAGAACCCGCATCCCGGAACACCCCAACCATGTCCCGCAGCCCCTGGGTTATTTCTCCAACATTGGAGTTAACCTCGTTGCTCACCCTTTGCAAGCCCGTAATAAGGGTACGGAACTTCCCAACCCCTTCCATCATTTCCCGGGTCTGTTGAACCGATTCCCGGGATCCGGAATCCAGAGCATCCATAACATGGAGCACCTGGGTACTGTTGGTTTGGGCCTGCTGGGAAAGTTCGGCCATTTCCCGAATTGCCTGGGATACATCCTGGATTCTCTTGCTAATGGCATCAAAGGCCATTTCAGTCTGGATCCGGGACGAATCGGCTTCCTGAATTTTTCCTACAATTCCCGAAATGGTCTGCTCAATGTCCTGGGAACTCTGGGCCGAGGCTGCGGCAAGATTCCGGATCTCACTGGCAACCACAGCAAATCCCCTCCCCATTTCACCTGCCCGGGCAGCCTCTATTGCAGCGTTCATGGAAAGCAGATTTGTACGTTCAGAAATATCCGAAATGATACGGGCCATATTCTGGATTGAGGTGACCGAGTCGGCAATTTCTGCAACCTTCTGCTGGCTCTCGGTAAAAACGACCCGGGCGGTGTCGGACTCGGACACCAGAATCTGGGCAGCCTCCAGATTCCCATTAGAAAGAGTTCCCACGGTCTGGACCGTGGACAAAACCGTTTTGATGGTTTGTGCTGCCTGATGATGCTGGGTATTCTGATTCTGTACCACCGCTCCCGTGGTGCCAATGACTTCTTCCATGGAATCGAATTCCTGAAGTGCCGAATTGACCATTCGGTCTATTTGGGAGATTTGCCTGGAAAT
>SKVS01000248.1 GCA_007129335.1 Spirochaetaceae bacterium | reverse complement strand
TTCAGGGATTCTGCCTGAAACAAGCCACCAGAGGAAACCCTGTCATACAAGTCCCGCTGAATTTGTTCGGCCAAGGGTTCGGCGTTGAACAGGTTGGGAGTTTTGCCCTTGATTTCATGAAGCTCGTATCCGTACAAATCCCGGGCGGCTCTGTTCTGATAGATTATGGCAAAGTTTGTGTCGGTGACCACCACCGAATCGGTCATGTTTTCCACAATGGTAGACTGCAGCTGTATTTGCTGTTCCTGTTTGCGTTGCTCGGTTACATCCACCTGCACACCGAAGATCCCCGTAATCCTGCTTTCTGTATCGTAGGTACACAGATAATCCCCTTCAATCAGGATAGGTGTGCCATCAGCCCGCTGTTCTCTGGTTTCTCCGTGCCATCTGCCCAGGTCGAGCAAACCCTTTATTATGTTTCTTCCATAATCCGGATCGTGGGTAAAAAGCTGCCCCACATTTGCTCCTAATATGGCAGATTCCTTGAATCCGTACTGGTCTAAGAACGCCTGGTTTACCCGGGTAATTCGACCATGATTCAATACATAATCCAGTATCCCATCCCTGTCTGCGGTGCTGTTCCAGTATTTCGGCTCATCGAGGGTAATAATCGAGTATCCTTGGAAGGACAGGGAAAAAAACTTTTCGGTTAAATCTCGCTGTTCAGCCAGCTCTCTGTCCCGAAGTATTCGCTCGGTTACATTCTGGACAATACAGGTTAGCCCTTCGATACCGCCCTGATCGCTTTTTATAGCGCTAATCCTGGCCTCATACCACGCCTGCCCGAAGGGCATGGACAGCTCGTAGTCCACCACAGCTGGTTCGCCCGAGGTCAAACAGTTATTCAGAGCCGGGGTAATGAGTCCGTGGGCTGGTTCGGGAAAAACCAGTTCTTCAAAGGGTTTGTCCAGAAAATCCCCGGGATCCATGAGCAGGACTTGAGATTCCGGCCGATGAAACCTGCGGATTACCAAGTCTTTATCGAGCACAAACAACAGATCGTTCATGCTCTTGAGAATAGCGCTGGTTTCCTCTTCCTTCTTCTTCAGGAGTTCCGTTGCACGCATTCGCTCGAACACATTCCCAACAATGCTCCCCACTATTTGAATCATGGATATTTCTTCGTCGCTCCACCGGGCTCGTTGATGAATCATGTCCAGACCAAAAAAGCCAATCAGTTTCCGTTTTACCCCATACATCGGAACCGACAGGAGGGACTGTATACCCTGATTAGCAAACCGATCTTTTTCCCCTTGGGCAGATTCTGGAAGGTCTTCAACCCAAGGAACGAAAACATAGTCATCGGTGGTAATATGGTATTTCCACCAGGGAAGCTGTTGAATATCCACATCCTGATTATAGGAAAGAACCGAATCTACCCCGGAAGCACACCACTCGTGGGTATTGCTTATTGTCAATCCATCATCAGACAACAGGAAAACATAGCTCCGGTCAGCACCTGTGACCTCACCCAGAAGACGGAGAGATGTGTTTACCGCCTCGTTATAGTCCCCAGGAGAGTTTACCCGGGTAAATTGACCGCTTACCTCCGCGAGAACCTGCTGGATATGCCATTGATGACGAATATTCACCTCAGCTCGAATATGTCCTGTCACATCCCGGGCAGCTGCATATATCAGCGTACCCAAAGGTCTGGACCGCCATTCGATGTACCGGTACGATCCATCCTTGCATCGGTACCTGTTGGTAAAATTCAGTACATCCTCTCCCTCTGAAAGGTTGCCCATTGCATCCAGGGTCATTTGGATATCATCGGGGTGTACAAAATCCAGAAACCGTTTATTCACCAACTCGTCATTAGTATAACCCAGGGTAAGGGACCAGGCTTTATTGACCTGAATAAAAAACCCAGCCAAATCAGCAATACACAGAAGGTCCAGATTAACCGAGAAAAAACCTTCCAGCTCTCCGATTTTGTTCTTCAGGGAAGTTATATCCGTAAAGATTGTTGTAATTATTCCCTTTTCCGGGGAATATACCTGAACCTGGTACCACCTCTCGATCCCGGGGAAATGCACCTCGTAGGGCACACTCCCCCCTTTGGAGGCAAGGTTACCTACCCATTGCACCCAGTCGGGGTGTTCATGCATGAGCTCCGGTAAAACGGTAGAAGCAGGAACCCCCTGCAGATCCTCTGAATTGCTTCCTGTAAGCTGATAAAAAGCCTGGTTTCCCTGGAGGAAGGTGCAGGCTACAGGTGTATTGGCCGAGTCATAAACCACTTGAAATTGGGCTACGGGGAAGGGAGCAGAAGAAGCTGAGAAATTCGGGAACATCGATTCCTGCATACCCTGTATTGTACTACGTTTTCCCTATCTGTGTTTGATTCTTGATTTTTTTCCCCCTGCCCCATAGCCGTCACAGAAAAAAATCCATACTATACACCCATTATGACGAAAAAAACCCAGCTTATCATTCTTGGAGCCAGCGGAGACCTGACCGCAAGAAAACTTATTCCCGCTCTTTTTTCCAGCTACCTCGATGGTTGGTTCCGGCAACCGGTGGAAATCATTGGTGTGGCAAGGCGCGCATGGAATACCGAAGGTTTTCTCCAGCACATTCAACAGCATATAGACCTTACCAGTATAGAAATACACCAAGGGTGGAGGGAATTTACCCAATGGATCAGCTACTGCCAACTCAATCTTGACAAGGCAGAAGAATACTCCCATTTGGCCCAAGAGCTGGATACTGCATACCCAGCCCATAATCCGGTAAACCGAGTATTTTACCTGGCTGTGAAACCCGAACTGTTCCTGCCAACGGTTAAAGGCCTGCACGGTGCAAACCTCCTGGATCAGCATCGGGGAAACTACGCCCGAATTGTTGTGGAAAAACCCTTTGGCCATGATCTGAACAGTGCACGGGACCTGAACTCGGCCCTGCTCGAACTGGTGCATGAAAACCAGCTCTATCGCATCGACCACTACCTGGGAAAAGAAACCGTCCAGAACATTCTGGCCTTCCGCTTCCGGAACGCCATGTTCGAACCCCTGTGGAACCAAAAATACATTGAACTTGTGCAAATTACCGTGGCCGAACAGGGAACAGTGGGCAGCCGCAGCGGCTACTACGATAACTCCGGAGCTATAAACGATATTCTCCAGAACCATTTACTCCAGCTGTTGACCCTGGTTGCAATGGAGCCTCCAGCCAGTATGGACGGGGATGCAATTCGGAACGAAAAGGTGAAAGTACTACGGAGCATGCGGTTTCCCGAAACTACTACCGAACTGGAAACCCACCTGGTTAAAGGCCAATACGCAGGGTACGCCGACGAACCGGGAGTGCGAGCGGATTCCCAAACCGAAACCTATGTCGCTGTGCGGACCTACATCGACAATTGGCGATGGGGAGGGGTACCCTTTCTCCTGCGCACCGGAAAGGCCATGAAGGAACGGTTTACCTCTATTACCCTCCAGTTCCGCATGCCGCCCCACAGCCTGTTTGGTCCCTACGACCCGGCCTTCTGTCATTTACGCCCCAACAGTTTACGCATACGAATCCAGCCCAATGAGGGAATTGATTTGTTTTTTGATGTGAAAAAGCCCGGCCCCGGTATGAATATGCAGCCGGCAACTTTAAGCTTCAATTACGAGGAGTTCTTCGGAGTGCCCTCCCCCGAAGCCTACCAACGGCTGCTTCAGGATGTTCTTTCCGGGGATCAGAGCCTGTTTATTCGCACCGATGAGGTCGAAGAAAGCTGGAAATGGACCGACAGCCTGAAAAAAGTCACACCTCAGGTTCCCATGCAAACCTACCCGATTCAATCCTGGGGACCCGAACAGGCTTCCCAACTTTTTCAACACTGCGAGGGATCATGGGCTCAGCACTAGACATTCGACCCTACGATCCGCTTGCAATTGCAGGCCTGTTGAACTCACAGCTATCCCAGGCGGTCAAGCACAACGGCGAGGCAGTCCTGGCAATTCCCGGTGGCCGCAGTCCCGGCCCGGTACTCACTGCCCTTGCCAAAACTATGGATAGCAAGGCCCTGGAGTCCACCGCCCTGATTTGGCTCGATGAGCGCTGGGTTACCGCCGGTCACCCGGACAGGAATGATATTCCCACACTCCAGGCCTGGGAACGGGGAGGAGAACTGCCCGGAATGGTGCTTCCCATGCCTGCTGCCAACCTGTTTCCCGATCCCGAAGAAGCAGCCACCTGGTACAGCCATACCCTGACCGATCTGCTGGGACCAGATCCCTTTCTTGATGCCGCCTTCATTGGCATCGGCGAAGACGGTCATTTTGCCAGCCTGTTTCCCGACCACCCGGGGCTTACTGCCGAAGGCCTGGTCTTCGTTTGCCATAATTCTCCTAAGCCCCCGGACACTCGCTTGAGCCTGACCCTTTCGCTGATCCGGAACACCGACCTGAAGGTAGTACTTGCCCTGGGAAGAGAAAAAGGGTCGATTTTGCGAACAGCTTTAGCGCAACCCGGCCCCCATATTCCCATTGGCCTGTTGTTCGATGATCCGTCGGTGGTTTTTTTCCTGGATC
>SKVS01000356.1 GCA_007129335.1 Spirochaetaceae bacterium | reverse complement strand
GCCCAGTTGCTCAAGGAAGATATGGAATACATGGGGCCAATCAGAATGAAAGATGTGGAAGAGGCCCAACAAAAAATTGTTTCCATAATTAGAAAACTCGAGGAAGCTGGTGAAATTGTTGTGGCCCGGGCAGGCGAAGACGAAATGGTTGTGTAAGGTACAGGTAATCCGGTGATTGGGAATAGGGAGGAGAACTAAATTCACTCCTGTTCTAACCCAATTACCGGTTAGAAATTCCCTTGCCGACAGAAAGGGTGCGAACGTGGCTAAGAATTTATTCAGACCAAATGAAATTCACCTGTCTCATGAAAAGGTTCATATTTCTCCACCGGAAATAATGATACACCATCATAAAAATCTCCAAAAACAGGCAATGGAGAAACAGGTAGAGGAATATAAGGGGCCCACCATCGACATGCTTCGCCAGGAAGCCGAACTGTTCAGAGCCAACTGGGAACAGGAAAAGGAAGCCCTCATAGAAGCAGCTCAGAAAGAGGCTGAAAAAATTATTCAGGATGCGGAAACTCATGCTTTCGAAGAGGTAAAAAAGAAAAATGACGGGGCATTGAAGCTGAAAATTGAAGCAGAAGATGAAGCCCGTAAAATTACCGAAAGTGCTCACAATGAGGCCCGGGATATCCTGGAAAAAGCACAGAAAGAAGCACAAATTCTCAAAGAAGAAATGTTGAAAAATGCCCGGCAGGAAGGTTTTGAAGCGGGCTTCGGTGAAGGGGCTGCAGAGGTTGATCGTTTAGTCAAACGGGTGCACGTGGTCCTTACCAAGGCGATCGAACGACGAAATGAAATAATCGAAGAATCAGAAGGCCAGTTGGTTCAGTTGGTTCTTCAAATTGCTAAAAAAGTTATCAAGGTTCTATCGGAAAATCAGAAAAATATTGTTATTAACAATGTGGTTCAAGCATTGCGTAAACTCCGATCCAAGGCCGATGTAGTTATTAGAGTTAACCTTTCGGATCTGAAAGCTACCACTGAGCATACCCAGGAGCTTATTGAAAAGTTTGAGCGGGTAAATTCCATTACGGTAATGGAAGATGCAACCGTGGATCCCGGTGGGTGTATTATTGAAACCGATTTTGGTCAAATTGATGCACGGATTTCAAGTCAGCTGCGGGAGATTGAGGAAAAAATACTTGAATTAACTCCGATCTCTGCCAAGCACAAGCCCGTTTCGGGCACCGGAACATGAGTATTTTTGCCAAGTACGCCGAAGCAATTGAACACGCCGATCCTATTACCTCTATAGGGAAAATTGTGCGAGTTAAAGGCCTGGTACTGGAAAGCATGGGTCCAACTGTTACTGTAGGCGAACTATGTTCCATCGTTATTCCCCGGCAAAATCGCAGTATCCCCGCAGAAGTTGTGGGTCTGCACGGGGACCTGGTACAGCTCATGCCTTTCAGTGAAATTGAGGGACTTGAAGTGGGTGCGCCGGTTATTGCCAGCGGAGCTACTTTACAGGTACCTGTTTCTCCCCAATTACTCGGGCGGGTCATCGACAGCCTTGGCAAACCCCTGGACGGAAAAGGCGAAATCCCCCTTGAAGATCACTACCCGGCAATGCGTACTCCTCCTGGGGTATTGGATCGCAAGCCAATAAGGGAGCAGGTAGCCACGGGTATTCGGGCCATTGATGCCCTGTTACCCACGGGAAAAGGACAGAGGCTGGGTATTTTCAGCGGTTCGGGTATTGGAAAATCCACCCTCATGGGAATGATAGCAAGAAATACCAATGCCCAGGTTAATGTTATTGCCCTTATAGGTGAACGGGGTAGAGAGGTAATGGAATTCCTGGAACACGACCTTGGAGAGGAAGGGCTTTCCCGTTCGGTTGTGGTGGTATCCACATCTGACACCCCACCTCTGGCCCGTTTAAAAGGTGCGTATATGGCAACGGCCATTGCAGAGTACTTCCGGGATCAGGGCAACGATGTCATGTTGCTTTTTGACTCGGTTACCCGTTTTGCCAGAGCCCAACGGGAAATTGGTCTTTCCATTGGTGAAGCACCGGCTACCCGGGGTTATCCGCCTTCGGTTTTTTCTACCCTGCCAAGACTGTTAGAACGGTGTGGTAATTCAGATGTCGGAACAATTACAGGTTTTTATACGATTCTTGTAGATGGGGATGATATGGACGAACCCATAGCCGATGCTGTCAGGGGTATTCTGGATGGACACCTTGTTCTGTCTCGAAAACTGGCAGAGCAGTACCATTTCCCGGCTATAGATGTATTAGGTTCGGTAAGCCGACTTACCACAAGAATAACCAATTCCCACCAACAAAAGGCAATAGGCGCGGTCCGCAGGTGGTTGTCCTTGTACAAGGATCATGAGGATCTTATTTCTCTTGGAGCATACGCCCGTGGCAGTCATCCCGGTGTAGACAAGGCTATTGATCGTCATGAATCAATAAACGCTTTTTTACAGCAAGGCATTACCGAACCGGCAGATTTGAGTCAGACCTGGCAGCAGTTATTCTCGGTTGCCGAGCTGGAACTTCATGAACCCCTATCAGATGAGGAGGCTGAATCATGAAAAAATTTGCCTTCCATCTTGAAACTCTCATGAGCCTTCGGGAGCAGGAAGAGGAAAAAGCCCGGTTACACCTGGGAGAAATTACATCGCTGTGCAATCAGTTGGATATGAAGTTAGAAGTGCTTGCCCAGGAAAGAACCAGGGCTTTACATACATCCACAGGACAGAATATCGGCACAGAGCTGTTTCTTCAAAGTCGTTATACCCTGCGGATTGACCATGCAATTGAAGATATTCTGGATCAGCGGTCGAAAGCAGAGATCCAAAGAGAGCAGGCGGTTCTTCAGTACCAGGCTGCCCATAAAAATGTTGAAATACTGCATCGTTTACGGGAAAAGAAATTCAATGAGTATAAGAAACTCATACTAAAGGATGAACAAAGGGGTATAGATGATTTGGCAGGAGCACGGTATCTGCAAAATGAAGAATCATTCACAACCTGATGTTCTTCACAACCGCCTTTTGGGTGAATTGTTGGGAATAAGGAGGAGCTAAGGTGGCACACTTTCCCCGAGCTAGAGCTTGGCCACGGATTCTGCTATACATGGTATTAATACTCGTCCTCATATTTGGAGGAATTCTTTGGTTCGATGTTCTGGGTCTCATTAACGCGGCAGATGTATTTCGTCCTGCTCTTACCTTGGTTGGCTTAGCCCCTCCAGCTCCTACCCTGCCGGTGGATGAGGTTTTTCTTTTAGATTCCTACCGCATACAGAAACTCGATGAATCGGTAAATATGCGTATTGAACAAATAGCCCAGCAGCGCAGTGATTTGGAAGAATCCCAGGCTGAACTGTTGAGAAAGGTCGAAGAACTCCAGGAAAGAGAGCGAGCGCAAGAAGAACGTGAAAATTCATTCAATGAATTGGTAAGACAGTACGACAATAGAAGAGCGAACTTAATTCGTATTTCGGAGGATCTGAACAGTATGCGGCCTGCTGAAGCGGTTGCCATATTGTTGGGATACGACGATCAGCTATTGATCGATACCCTGCGGATAACCCAGGAGCGGGCCGATGAGGCTGGCCAGGTTTCCCTTGTATCGGTTTGGTTGGCCATGATGCCCCCCCAAAGGGCCGCTGATGTGCAACGAAAAATGGCTCTTCGTCCTAATTCTTAGTAATCAAAGGATTACCTAAGAACCTCCGGATAAAAACGGAGGTTTTTTTGCATATACCCATTGTTTCGCTTCAACCACAGCTGCCAGGCCCACAGGTTGACCCTTTTGGATCGATTCATTCCGGAGGAAGGGACTTTGCTTCCTACCTCGAACAGATAATGAACCAATCCTATGATCCTTTTGATGTCCCCCGACAGGGAGCAGAAGATGGACAAAGAGAGTCACAAAAGACTGTAGAAAAAAACGAGTCTCGGGAGCAGGAAAAGCAAGAACCACCCTTGAGAAGCAAAACTCATGTTCCTCAAGAAGGCAGAACTCCCCCAAAAGACTCCAGCCAGACCCAGGTGGCAAGGAAAAACTCCCAAACTCACCGGGATGACAGCCCAGTGCACCATCAACTACCTCAAAAGACAGCTGGGCTTGGGAACAAACAATCGAACAATAAACGGGGTATAATCCGGGAAACTTCTGAAAACCTGCAAGTTCCCAAGCATTCATTAGAGTCAAAAAAAGAACCTGTTGCTGAAAAACACGCAGATCAACCTTCAACTGTTTCCCAGAGAACAGGGAAAGAAAAACCTGAAATTTCCAAAGGACCCATGGTTCGTGGCGAAGATCTGGCCCATGTGGATGGCAAGATGAAGCCCGATACTCATGATTCTATACCGAGTATGCTTGCCCGGGAAGAAAGAGGATCGGACATTCTGTTAGTGACTCCTCAAGGTATGGGAGAGGTTCCCGGTGGCAAAGCAGAGCAATTACCCGCTGACCAACCGGTCCTCGGAGCCGGGGAGGGTTCGATTCAGACAAGTGAAAGTGCTGAAAAGCAATCTACAACGGTTATTCAGGTGGTAGATCTTCG
>SKVS01000335.1 GCA_007129335.1 Spirochaetaceae bacterium | reverse complement strand
GGCCATTTTACAATTATGGGGAAAGTAACCCCTTGGGCAGCAAGTTCTTGCCTGGCCTTGGCTGCATATTCCCGAGCCTTGGCTGGATTAAATAAATCCATTGTGGTAAATGGCGCAAGAGGGGGCAGCATGGTGTAGTCGGTTCCCTGAACAGATACAAATCCAGGAGAGGTCATGGAATTTTTCAGCTGACGGTCGGGATTAAAGGGGTCCACGGTAAGGTGGGCTGCAACCCGGTCAAGTCCATGAAAAATGGATTTTCTGAAGTTAATGTTCTGAACGGCTTTTCTCCAGTTTTCGGGCTCGTATTCCGCAGCAAACTGAGGGTCGAAGTTGAAGCTGTACCAGAAGTTCCAGGAACTTACAGGATTTGGGAATACCAGGTCTTTTCTATCTGGGTCTTCCATCCATCCATCGATGATAGAAATAGGAATACCAGCACTGGTAATTTCTCCCCGGAAGAAGAGCTCTGGTGCCAGGGTTCCTGCTTCCCGGTTAAACTGATAGGTCAGGCGGTTAATGTGTACATTAGCCTTGTCCCAATAGTTTTCATTTCTTTCAAAAACACGCTGGTTTTGTGGTTCAAAACTGGTCAGAATGTAGGGTCCATTGTATAACAGGGTCCGGTGGTCGGTACCAAACCGGTCGCCCATTTCAGCCAGGAACTTGCCGTTTACTGGACGATATACCGTGTGGGTAAGCATGGAAACGAACCAGGGAGTGGGGTTTTCCAGGGTGTATTCTACAACGTACTTGCTTACAGCCCTGATTCCCACATCGCTAAATGGCATATCGGGTTTGTCTGCATCGGCTTTTGCCAGGAAGTAGGCATCGGCATTTTTAATGGTTCCCCGAATGTGGTGGGCCGAGAAAGAAGCGGTTGCAGGATCAAGAACGTATCGCATAGCATCCACGAAATCCTGGGCTACAACTTCGGCATAGACTTGTTTGTCCCAGGTATACCAGTTTACCCCCTGGCGCAGGTTAAAGGTGTATACCAAACCATCAGGGGAGACAGTCCAGGACGTGGCAGCCGAGGGTTTTAGAACACCGAAGTTATCGTGCTCGACTAAACCGCTTACGGTATTCATGGCCACCTGCATTTCGGCGACGGTACTACTTACCAGGTAATCCAGCCGGGCAATTTCTGCGCCGTAGACTGTATTATAGTCCTGGGACGTAATGGTCGGGGGGCCAGCTTGACGGCCACCTGCAGCTATGACTGGCAGTGAACTGATCACCAACAAGCCAACGAGCAATACGGTGATTGCTTTCTTCATTTGGTACCTCCTCAGAATCACTAATATCCCCAGACTACCAGGAATTGAACAGGGTCTGCCGGGGTATGATTCTGCTTTTTCGTGTACAGCAACGCTGTACCTAGAATTACACCAATGAAATCCCAGTCGGTCAAACGTTTTTTGTCTAAATCTATGTTTTTTTCATGAAATAATGAAGTTTATGGTATAATCCCCTTTTAAAACCTACATTTTGGTATTAGGTTGACTCAAAATGTAAATTTACAACTTTTGTTTGGAGTACCATGGTTTATACGATATTCCGGGATACCCGGTACGAAATTGACCTCGATGCCCTGGGGCATAACATAGCCCGGGTTCAAGCCATTGTGGCAGATCAAGCAGGGAGGTCTGATAGACCAAAGGTAGCGGCAGTTCTGAAATCCGATGCCTATGGTTTCGGGGCCATTCCAACAGCCCGGCTTATGGTGGAAATGGGAATAGATTTTCTTGCTGTCGCCTGTCTACCCGAAGCATTAGAACTGAGAAAAGCCTTTCCCCAGCAACCTATTCTCATAATGGGATATACCCCCGATCCTCTCTTGTCTCTTTCCCTGGAACAGGATATTCACCAGACCATTTTTCATGTTCGCCAGGCAGAAATCCTGTCCCGATATGCCGTTGAGGCAGCAAAGCAGGCTAATGTTCATGTTAAGATCGATACGGGCATGAACAGACTCGGCCTGGATCCCGATGAGCAGGGAGTTAAACAGGTAATGACCATGGCAGCTTTGCCGGGAATCAACCTGGAA
Organism: Spirochaetaceae bacterium; assembly: GCA_007129335.1. Classification (GTDB taxonomy): domain Bacteria; phylum Spirochaetota; class Spirochaetia; order DSM-27196; family Salinispiraceae; genus SKVS01. The sequence continues at coordinate 2,492 of SKVS01000335.1, read as the reverse complement.
GGAATGTTTACCCATTTAGCTCTTGAAAGCCGGCAGTCTGATTACCGGCAATTTGAACGGTTCATGGATTTTTCCCGGGCACTGGAAAAGCAGGGGCTTGAAATACCCATAAAACATGTATGCGATTCCATCGGTATGCTTCGATATCCCGAATTCCGGCTGGACATGGTTCGACCAGGGGCAATTTTTTACGGAGCACCTCCCATGAGAACCCCCTACGATGACCTGTTGGATATTCGGGTACCCTTTGCCCTGAAAACCCGAATATCCCGGCTGAGAACCCTTGCCCCCGGTGAGGGGGTGGGCTACGATTTCTCTTGGAAAGCTCCTGAAACCGGAGCAGTTCTTGCAACCCTGCCTATTGGTTACAGCGATGGATACAAACGGGCCTTATCTAATAAGGGTTATGTACTCATTCGGGGTCACCGGGCCCCTCTGGCAGGGTTAATCTGCATGGATCAATGCACGGTAGATGTTACCACGGTACCGGGGGTTCAAGCCGGCGATGATGTACTGCTTCTGGGCCAGGATTCAATGGTTCTGCATGAGAACGGACAAAAGGCCGATTCAGGGCCTGCCCATGAAATTCCCGTTTTAGAAATGGCCGGGTGGCTTGGGACCAACCGGAACGAAGTTTTGACGGCTATTGGGCGCAGGGTTCCCCGGGTCTATCGGAAAAAAGGTACAATAACCGAGGTCAAAGATTACCTTATTCCCGGGTAAATCCTAGTCACCCGGAAAAATGTTTCGATAAAGGAGGGCTTGAATGATACATCCCCAATCTGTCCTGGAAGAGCTGCAGGCTCAAAAAGACTGGCTCATTGACATCCGGAGAGAACTGCACAAACACCCTGAACTTGGACTGGAAGAGTTTCAAACTGCTAACCTGATCGAGCGCGAACTGAATGCCCTGGGAATTGAATACCAGCGAAAAGAAACAGCTATTGTGGGCATTATTCGGGGAAGCTCAGACGGGCCGACCATTGCCCTCCGGGGAGATATAGACGCCCTACCTATTACCGAAGAAACGGGATTGGAATTCTCGTCTGTTCACCCTGGCTGTATGCACGCCTGTGGTCACGATGGTCATACTACTATTGTTCTCGGAGCAGCTCGATGGTTGCAGGAACATAGATCTTTACTGAAAGGGAATGTGAAGCTGTTTTTTCAGCCAGCTGAGGAAAGCGACGGTGGGGCCGAAACCATGATGGAAAACGGATGCATGGAAAATCCCAAGGTGGACTATGTTTTTGGTCTTCACGTAATGCCTTATTTGCCGGTAGGCCAAATTGAAATAAAAAAAGGTGCCCTCAATGGTTGTAGTACCTCCCTGCGCATTACCGTTAGGGGAAAGGGTGGCCATGGTGCTTATCCTGAAAGCGGAATCGACGGGGTTCTCATAGCGTCCCATGTTGTTGTGGGATTGAATACTCTGGTAGCCCGGTATGTATCTCCCTTGGAATCTGCGGTTATTACCGTCGGAAAAATTGAAGGAGGTACCCGGGCGAACATCATTGCAGGTGAGGTTCGAATGTGGGCTACTCTGCGGGCTACCAGCGATTCCATGCGGGATATACTGGTGGATCGGGCGCGTGCTGTAGTTCAGGGAATCAGTGCTGCCTATGGGGGAGAAGGCCAACTGGATGTATCCTATGGGTACGCTGCCCTGGTAAACCATGACGAGCCTGTTGATTCTGTGACCACAGTAGCCCGGAAAGTCCTGGGGGATGATTCGGTTGTCTGGAAGGAAAAGCCGAGTATGGGTGTAGAAGATTTTTCATTCTTCATACGGAAGACCCCTGGAGCTTTTTATCATCTGGGATGCGCAATCCCCGAAGGTGAAAATGCACCTCTCCACAGCCCCCGCTTTATTTTGAATGAAGACTGTTTGCCCTACGGCAGCGCTATGCAGGTGGGAATAGTACTTCAGTACATGGGGCTGCTTGAATAGACCTACATCGCCGTAATTTGCCATAAATTGCCCAAGGACCGGTCAAAATACCAAGAATCTTAAGGAATCAAAAAGGAGACACCATGAGCAAAAAATTGTACCTGAGCGTGGACATTGAGGGAATAACCGGAATAGTCGATTGGATCGAGACAGAAATTGGTGAGCCCCAGGGTGCCTATTTCCGCCACCAAATGACCCAGGAAGCAGCAGTAGCCTGTAGCGCAGCTCTGAAAAACGGGGTTACGGATATTCTGGTTAAGGATGCTCATGACAGCGGCAGATCCATTGACCCTTCTCTTCTGCCTCCCGAAGCGCGGATTATGCGATCCTGGACTCGGGATCCTTATTCCATGATGGCCGGAATAAGCGCAGAATTTTCGGGAGCAGCTTTTATCGGGTATCATAGCGCAGCTGGTGCAGATGGCAATCCCCTGGCCCACACCATGAATCTCAATGCCCAGGAAATAACCATTAACGGAATTCAGACCTCGGAGTTCTTGCTTAATGCCTATACCGCGGCCAGTTTCGGGGTTCCTTGTCT
>SKVS01000239.1 GCA_007129335.1 Spirochaetaceae bacterium | reverse complement strand
ACTGGAAAAGATTTGTCACCCACCAAACTCGCGACTTTTTCCAATGGGAAATCCAGGCAATTCGACAAGGTGGCTCCCAAAAGCCTGTGACCACAAACCTCATGGGGTTCTTTCCAGGAATTGATTACCATAAACTCATGGAACCGGCCCATATCTCCTCCTGGGATTCCTACCCCTTCTGGCATAGCGAACCCTGCCCTCCGGGAATTCTGCCCCAGAGTTGGGAAAGCCAGCCAAAAGATCATGGGGACCTGCGACTGGCCTACCAGACCAGCGCAACCCACAGCCTAATGCGAGGCTGCAAACCCGGACAACCCTTCTTGTTGATGGAAAGCACCCCCAGCATTGTTAACTGGTCCCCTGTTTCGAAGCAGAAACGCCCTGGGGTCCACCTGTTTTCTAGCCTGTTAGCTGTGGCCTTTGGAAGCGATTCGGTGCAGTACTTTCAGTGGCGCAAAAGCCGTGGTGCATCAGAAAAATTCCACGGGGCAGTTATGGACCATCGAAACGATGGTCAGTCCAGGGTGTTCAAAGAGGTTGCTCAAGTAGGCCAGGCCTTGGCTGCCCTGTCTCCCATTGCAGGTTCCACCTACCCTGCCCAGGCTGCGGTGGTCTACGATTGGGAGAACCTCTGGGCCCTGCAGAATGCCAAGGGATTATTGAACGATGGCCGAAAAGCCTATGCAGAGACCGTAGAACGCCATTGGTATCACATTGCCAAGTTTGGTCACAATGTCGATATGATTTCTCCGGCCCAAAGACTTGAAGGGTATAAGCTTCTCGTCGCACCCTTGATGTATATGGTTCAACCGGGGTTTGCCGAAAAAGTAATCCAGTTTGTCCGACAAGGGGGAGTCTTTATAACCACCTACTGGTCAGGAGTTGTAAACGAGACAGACCTCTGCCTCGATACCGGCGCACCTGGACCCTTCGAGCAGCTGCTGGGCTTGCGAGTTCTGGAGACCGACGGAATGTACCCGGAAGAGACCCGTCAGATAAAAGCTAAAAATGGCCTGGTCTACCAGGCCAAAGATATTTGGGAACACATGGAGCTTACCACTGCAACCAGCCTGGCTGCCTATACCGAAGATTATTTAGCCGGATCCCCAGCTGTCACAGCTAACTCCTTTGGTAAGGGAAAAGCCTACTACCTGGGCTGCAGGATAAATGATGAATTTCTTTCCCGATTCTACCAAGACCTGTTGGAACCCATGCACCTTCGTGGAGCCTATCCAGGCAAAGAAATTCCTGGCATCATCTCATCCCTGCGAACAACTTGCCAACCCGATAGCACAACCCACGAGTTTCGATTTCTTCTGAATGGAACCGCCAAGGACCAAGGGATTCCAACCCCGGAACCGGATGAACAGATAATATATACCACCCGGAATGGATCCAGTAATAAACCGACTCAGGATAAACCGATCCAATTAGGGTCCTGGGGCGTAGAGGTTCGAAGGAGGGTTTCTGGGAGATGAGTTCCTTTGGAACGTGAAGAATTCACCTTGTCAGGGTTAAGAGGGGTACAACATGTACCCCATCGGCCCGGCGATGGGCAAAACCATTTGCGGTAATCACCGTCAGGGCCAAAGGCTCTTTCATTTTCTCGGTATCGATTTTTTCTGCAAACTTTAACAAAGCAGCAGCTGCCGAATCAGCTGCACCAATGCCAAGTTTTATCTCAAAACCAGCCCAGGTTCCATCAGCCAGCTCAACAATTGCATCGATTTCTAATCCCCGGGAATCCCGGTAGTGATACACTTTGCCACCAACGGATTCTGCGTAAACCCGAAGATCACGTATAGCCAGCGACTCAAACAGAAGCCCCAAATAATTCAGATCTTTAACTAATTTATCTACCGTTAATCCCAGAGCACCTACAGCCAATGAGGGATCAACAAAATGCCGTTTTGGAGCTTTCCGTAATGTATCAGCACTCCGAATATGGGTATTCCAGGCGGGAAGATTTTCAAGAATCATCAACCGCTCCAGGGCAGTCATGTACTCGGTAATTGTTTCATAGTTTACTTCCCCATCTTTCCCCCCTGCATCCTTGGCAAGAGATGCCAGAGTAGCCTCGGTGGAAATATTTCGTGCAATGGACTGGATGAGCCGCTTCACCTTCAAGGGGTCGCGCCGTTTGCCCGAGGCTCTGGAGATCTCAGCTTCCGAAATCAACGAAATGTAATCCTGGGTAAACCGTAATCCTTCAACCACACTTCCATGGAGCAGGCCCGGCCACCCCCCAAGGGTAATCATTTCGCCCAGGTTTTCAAGGCTAAAATCTACCGTCCGGGACGAGGGTACATGCCCCTGCATCAACGACAACAGGCTGACTTCACCAGTAGACCAACCTCGTTCAAACAAGGACATGGGACGCATTTGGATTATAGAAAACCTGCCTGCACCGGAATGGCGGCGAACACTGTCATTTGGAGTTGCCGAACCAGTTAAAATGAACTGTCCTTTACATTTTCGTTCATCAACTTCCCGACGGACATGATTCCATATTTTTGGATATTCCTGCCACTCATCAAGAAGCCTTGGCACCTTGCCTTCGAGAATACTGCCAGGATCAACATCCATTCGGAGAGGTACCTGTTCATCCGTATCCATATGAACAAAACTCCCTGCAACCTGTAATGCAGTTTCAGTTTTTCCGCATGCTTTAGGCCCTTCAAGGATAACAGCACCTGAGCTTCCAAGTCGATCAAGGAGGATTTGATCCACAAACCGTTGTTTATACTCCATTCGTTTTGGCCCCCTTGGAGTATGTAATTGTCGTTCAAGGATAATTCTAAGGGATCAACCGAACTTTTGTAAGTATTTCAACCGAACTTTTATAACATTTCCAACCGATAAAATGTTCAGTCTACCTTTCGCACCCACTCCAATGAACCATTTGGATCACCACCATTGAGCTCCTTTTGCACTTCCCGCCAACCGGGAAAATACCGATCAAGTAATGCCTTAAACCGGGCATTATGGCTGGGCTCCAGCAGATGTACCATTTCGTGAACCACCAGGTATTCCAGACAACGGGGCGATTTTTTCGCCATTTCCAGACTAATCCATATTTTTCCCGTGCGGTAATTACACGTTCCCCAGCGGGTACGCATTTTCTTAATACCCAAATCCTTAACCCTTACCCCCAGTATCGGTTCGTACCGGGCTATGAGTTTTTGAACCTGTTCGGTTAAGTGCATGCGAAAAAACTTCTCCAGCGCCCGCTGGACCTGCTCAGGATTCTGGGGATTTCGCACCCTGACCTGCAGGCTTGCTGAATTAGGTGGGTCAGCTGGATTTCCATTCTCAGATTGATGGCAAAATTCATCCCCCTGCACAATCAGCGAATGAGAACCTGTAGTCTTTTCAACATTCAACAGGACTGGCTGACCCTGAAAAAAGTGCGTTTGCCCATGGGCATATACAAGCTCGGTTTCCCTTGCCCGGTTGCGTATGCGTTCTTGGTGCTGACGAATCCAGGAAATTCGGGATTCCACAAAACCAGTAATCTTTTTGTAGCTCATGAACAACGGGGCAGATACCCTGACCCTACCATCGGGAGGATGAACCGACAGGCGCAGGTTTTTTACCGGCTTACGGATGATTTGGATTTGTATTTCGTGGATTTCTATTTCATGGATTTTCATTTGTTGGATTTTCATAGGCAGTGGGCAGTATAGCAGAAATCATGGTGAAAATGTGAGCTCTCATGAGAAGATAACAACGGTTGTTATTAACCACCAGTCTTCTTCCGGTATCTCATCATCCGTCCCGATCCCTTTGATTCGATAAGATCTTCATCTAGTAATTGTTTGATGTCTCGGCTTGCGGTTGCAGTGGAGATTCCTTTACAGATATTCAAATAATCTTTTCTATCGAACCATCCCTGCAATTGTGACAAAGCAAACTCTGCACGTTTTGTGTAATCATTGGTTATTGGTGTAGCTTCTTTGATGGTATCCCGTAACGCCCGCTTAATTACCCCGAGCATAAACTCAATAAAACGGGTCGATGAACCGGCATTATCCGACTGCTCTAATGCTTTGTAATACTCTGCCTGGTTATCTTTTGTTACCTTTTCCACAGGAACAAACTCAAATATGGGGTTCACATTCATTAACAAACGGGTTTGCCAATATCTGCCCATTCGTCCATTTCCATCTTCGAAGGGATGAATGAATTCCATTTCATAATGAAAAACACAGCTTTTAATAATTTCTAAATCGGTATCGGTTTTCAGATAATCAAACAATTCATTCATTAGCCCAGGAACCATATGGGGACCAGGTGCAATATGAGAAACCTCTTTTCCCTTAATAATACCAACCTGTGATGTTCTAAATTTGCCCGGCTTAGTTACCAATCCATTCATTAAAATCTGATGAACTGTGAGAAAATCCTTAACCTTTACAGGATTAAACTCATTGAGCCGTTCATAAGCCTTAATTGCATTGGTGACTTCAAGAATATCCTTTTCAGGTCCAACCACCCGAGAATTTTCAATGATTGCAGTCACATGCTCTAGAGATAACGTGT
>SKVS01000217.1 GCA_007129335.1 Spirochaetaceae bacterium | reverse complement strand
CAAGATCGGTGCGGATCCTCTCCCTTGCCTCGAGCAACTGTCTTCGCCGCTCGTCTTCCTGAGCAACCAGTTCGGGTTCCGGTTTCTTGAGTTCATAGCCGGTAACAATATGGTACAGGTGAATGGCCCGTTCAATATCTTTTAACGGCACAGCTCCAACCGATCGATATTCCAGACTCAGCTTGTTCGCTACCTGATGGTACATGTCTTCAGAAATGCAAATTCCTCCGGGAAGGGCCTGGGATTCTATGCGGGAGGCTATGTTTACCCCGTTTCCGTAAACCCGGTTTTCATCGTACCAAATATCCCCAATGTGCAGACCTATGCGCATCTGAAACCGTCGGTTTTCGGCCAGGTCGATGGTTGCTTCATGAATGGATTTCTGAATAGCAACTGCACAGTTGACCGCAGACAGAGCAGAATCAAAAAGCACCAACAACCCATCTCCCACGGTATCGACAATATTTCCCTGAAACATCCCAATAATTGGGAATACCAGGGAATTATGGTGTTCTAGAATTTCAATTGTTGTTGATTCGCTTGTTTCCATCATCTGGGAAAAGCCAAAAATATCAGTAAACATGATACAACTGAGTTTGGTGTTCATAGGGTATTCATGATGGGGACTTTTTGAAGGAATTTCAATAGGCCAAGTTCAAAGTGGGAGAATGCTTGATCTGCGGACAGGGCAAACGCGGGCAATGAATGTTGCTGCTTTTGCCTGCGATCTGCTGATTCTCAACCCCAGGAGAAATTGATATACTACCACCATGGCAGAAAAAACCAGAAAACCGGAAAAAGAAGACAACTCGGGCCTCCAGACATCGGTAGTCCGGGTTTTCTCAATACTCGAAACCCTTTCACAAGTCAAAAGCCTGAACTTAGAGCACCTCTCCCAGCAAACCGGCCTTGCGAAACCCACGGTCTACCGTTTTTTGAACTCATTGAAAGACTTGGGATACGTCCGCAGGGACCATAATGACCAATATTCAACCACCCTGAAATTATTCAGTATTGGTTCGCGCAGTCTTGACCACATGGATTTATACGAAATTGCCCGCCCTATTGCCCGAAACCTTTCCCTGGAATTAGGCGAAACGGTGCATGTAGGCATAAGAGATGAACACGAAGCCCTGTATCTGATAAAAATTGAGTCAAAATATACCATTCGCATGTATTCCCGAGTGGGAAAGCGTATTCCCCTCTATTGTACTGCAATCGGTAAATGTCTCTTGTCCGGCATGGATAATTCCGATCTTGACACTTACGGATCGGTGGTTTCTCTTGTGCCCTTTACCCCCGGAACCCTTACCTCGTTGGAGCAATTGAAGAATGAAATCCACCAAATCCGGGAACAGGGTTTTGCCGAAGACAGGGAAGAACACGAAGAGGGCATCCGTTGTATTGGAAGCCCTATTCGGGACTACACAGGTTCAATAATTGCTGCCCTGAGCGTTTCCTGGCCCCTGTTTCGTTTTGATAAGGATCGAGAAGAGAATAATCGAAAAGCAGTTCAAGAAGCAGCTGAAGAAATATCGAGAATCCTGGGTTACTACACCTAGTCAGCAGCTTCTTTACCGGCCCAACCATCCGCCATCTACAGCCAGGGTATGTCCCTGCACATAATCAGAAGCCCGGGAAGCAAGAAAAATTACAGCACCAACAAGATCTTCAGGTTCGCCCCAGCGACCTGCAGGAATTCGGTCGAGAATTGCTTTGTTTCTTTCCGTATCCTTCTGCAGGGCCTCGGTGGTGTCGGTTGCCATATAACCGGGAGCAATGGCATTTACATTTATTCCTTTCGATGCCCACTCGTTTGCCAGGAGCATGGTTAACCCCTTAACTCCACTTTTACTGGCAGTGTATGAAGGAACCCGTATGCCTCCTTGGAAGGACAACATAGAAGCAATATTAATAATTTTACCTGGGCGATTATTCTCTACACAGTTTCTTGCCATTGCCTGACTAAGGAAGAACAAGACCTTCAGGTTCACATTCATGACATCGTCCCAATCGGCTTCGGTGAAATCCAGACTATCGTTCCGTCGAATAATGCCCGCATTGTTCACCAGAATGTCGATACGTCCGTAGGTTGCCAACCCTTCTTCCATGATTTTGGAAACCGATTCCATTGACCTAAGGTCAGCAGCAATGTGGCAATATCTTCTTCCCTGTTTCTCTACCAGTGCAGCGGTATGTTCGCCATGGGGACCTGAGCTAACCCCGATAATATTTGCCCCTGCCGTTGCAAGACCAACAGCCATTGCTTGACCAAGACCTTTATTTGCACCGGTAACCAGGGCAATTTTGTCTTCCAAACTGAATAAGGGTGAAAACTTTAACATATGTTCATTCCTTCAAGTTATAATGTGGGTAGATCGTTTTCACCTTTTACATAACCGAAGTTAGCAAGTATACCACCATCAACATACAGTATGTGGCCGTTGACAAAATCTGAAGCTTTAGAAGCAAGAAAGAGTGCAGCATTACCCACATCCTCCGGTTCACCCCAACGACCAGCTGGCGTACGCATCATTACCAGGTCATTAAATGGATGCCCACCTTCACGGATCGGAGCAGTCTGAGCGGTGGCAATATAACCCGGGCCGATACCATTTACCTGGATATTATACTTCGCCCATTCACAGCACATGTTGGCAGTCAGGAGTTTTAAACCTCCCTTAGCTGAAGCGTAGGCAGATACGGAATTCCGGCCATAAACACTCATCATCGAGCACATATTAATAATCTTGCCTGCGTTTTTCTTGATCATGTTCGGTGCAACACGCTTACCCACAATGAAAGGTGCTACAAGATCAACATCGATGACCATTTTGTAATCGTCTACGGGCATGTCCAGTATAGGAACTCGTTTTATAATACCCGCATTGTTGACCAGGATATCGATTGTACCCACATCCTGTTCGATTTTCGATATTCCCTTATCCACATCAGTCTCGTCAGTAACATTAAACTTGACGGTATAACAGTCGATTCCATGAGCAGCATATTCCGCTTTTGCTGATTCGAGCTTGGACTCGTCGATGTCATTTACACATATTTTTGCCCCAGCTTTACCGAGCATGGTTCCGATCGCCATACCAATACCATGGGTTCCACCGGTTACCAGCACTACCTTGCCTTTCAGATCGAATAATTCCTGAATCATGAATATTCTCCTTTATTTGAGGTCTTTAATTGCAACATGATCCATGTCGTCAAAGTCCTGATTTTCGCCGGCCATGCCCCAAATAAAGGTATATCTTCCGGTTCCAACACCACTGTGTATTGACCAGGAAGGAGAAATTACTGCCTGCTCATTGGCCATAACCAGGTGTCGGGTTTCCTGAGGTTGTCCGTGAAGGTGGAAAACCCGGGTATCCTCTTCCATATCGAAGTAAAGGTACACTTCCATTCTCCGTTCATGGGTATGGCAGGGCATGGTATTCCAGGCACTCCCAACTTCCAGTTCGGTCATACCCATAGACAATTGGCAGCTCTTGCAAACTGCTGGGTGAACGTACTGATAAATGGTTCGTACATTCAAGTTCTCTGGATTCCCCAGTTTCCGGGGATTTGCCTGGGCTTTCGTAATAAGCACTGTAGGATAGGTCGCATGAGCCGGGCTGCTCATGATGTAAAACTTGGCCGGATCGGCAGAAAGATCTGAGCTAAAGGCTATGTCCTTTGTACCCATTCCCACATACATTCCATCGCCCCTGTTGAGTTCAAAGGTTTTCCCATCGGCCCTTACCTTTCCCTTGCCGGAAATACAAATAATTCCCAGCTCCCTTCTTTCAAGAAAAACGTCTGTCCCGAAATCCTTGCCCCCTTCGAGCTTCAGTTCTTTCTGAACGGGCTTCACACCGCCAAAAACTATTCGGTCTACATGGGTATAGGTCAGATTAATTTCATCGTCCAAAAATATATCCTGAACTAGAAATTGTTCCCGCAGCTTTTCTGTGGCATAGGATTTCATATCCTCAGGATGGTTGGCGTAACGTATTGCTAATTTCATAAAAAATTCTCCTTCTGTTTTTTTGTTTTCACACGGTTTCACACGGTTTCACACGGTTTCACACAGTTTTACCCGGTTTTCAAGGGATCGTAATTACCGCTGTACCCTGCCGGATCCATCGCCCCGGGCGAGGATTTCTACTTCCTCCCGGGTAGTCAGATTAAAATCCCCAGGAATAGCATGCTTGAGTGCCGATGCTGCCACAGCATAGTTTAAAGCTCGGGCTTCATCCTGTGGAAATTCGGTTAATCCAAAAATAAGACCAGCACTGAAGCTGTCACCTCCCCCTACCCTGTCTATAATATCATCGATCTGGTAGTATTGGGAAACAGAGAATCCCTGTTGCCCGTGGAGCACTGCTGACCAGCGGTTCTTATCTGCAGAAATACTTTCCCGCATGGTTATGGCAACCACCGAAACTCCAGGGTACTGAGCTTTTACCTTCTCTGCCAGCGTTTTGTATTCTGCTGTATCCAGCTGACCAGAAGTGACGTCTACATGATCTGCAGCAATACCCAGGCAGAGTT
>SKVS01000347.1 GCA_007129335.1 Spirochaetaceae bacterium | reverse complement strand
CCCAGCAGATTGAAAGTTCAGGGTTTTATACAGTTTTAATGCAGGGGCATTGTGTTTTTTCACGAAAAGACTCGTTCCTTTACCTGTTTTTTCTATTTCGGCTATGATGGAGTTCATTATTTCTTTACCAAACCCCGTATTCCGGTATTCTTGAACCGTGTAAACCCCGCCAATCTGGTCGTAATGGACACCCCGGGCATTGGTCATGGCTTTTGATACTACTAATCCATTCAGCTCTCCATGAATGGCCAGCTGGGTTTTCAGGCTTTGCTGGAGATGGAGATAGGTTTGATGAACATTTAACCGTTGGCCCGATAGTACTACCTCTTCTTTCTCATAGGCAATTTGCAGGGGTAGAATTTTCTCAATGTCTTTGATTGACGTTTTCATTACTTTCAAGGATTGATTATAACTAACTGGTTTGTGATTACCGTGGTTCAGAAGGTCTTTGTAAAGCATCTGGTAATAGATCTTATGGCTTGGGATTCGTTTCATATGATGGAGGAAGGATTCTACCATGTGTTCAGGTCCCATAATGGTCCGAATCCAGGTTATCTTGTTTCCCAGCAGCTTCATGATACCCCTTAGTTCTTCTGAAAGGTTATCAGGGGCATCGGTGAAAATGGTACTGAAACCATCTTTATGAAGTGCCAGGATTCCGCTCACTGGTTCATTTTCTTTGGTTCGGATGAGGAATAACCAGTGATACATGTCCCGGTTCTTTGATAATCGGGACAGTCTTGCAGAAAAGGAGTTCAGGAAGATTTCATTTTTTAAAACATAGTCATGAAATAGTACCCTCTGTTGACCATGGATGAGCCTCCAGGGACCTGGGTCTGCTTTTCTCGAGAATACCATGGCCTTAGGGCTGCCGATTAGGAATAATATGGGGAATAGGATTGACCCCTGTGCCGGGTATTTGTCCGGTTATAACCGAAAAGCCTGCATCAAAACTATCCAGGCCCCAACCAAAGACAGCAACACTATTTTCTACCCAATCCATAGGGGCCAGATAAGCGGGGGTAAGAATTGACAGCACAAAAATCCTTTTTCCTGCATTTGGGAGATCTCGAAGAGCATGCAAGACCTGGGCACTGTTCGGGTTTGCCATATTAAATACTATATAGTCGAAATCCCGGGCAATCCCTGGAGCTGCTTCAAGGATCGATCGGGGGGCATTGAACATGGGAACATAGGGAAATCGATACTCCTGGGCACCGGGAAAAAATTGTCTGCCTATTCGGAAAAAATCCGGATCCGGACCCATGAGCAATACTCGTTGATCAGAAGAGGGGGTAAGGGGCATAGAGGAGTCTGAGATGATGAATACCGATCTGGCTGCCTGTTCGGAGAAAAATTGGGTTGCTTCCCCAAAGGGAACGAAATCATAGACCTTTGCTGGATCGGGAATAAGCGGAACCCGGTTGTCCGGGTATAAATACCGGTATTTAATGGTTAGTATTCGGCGAACCGAATCTTTTATGCCGTTCCTGAATTCTTCATTTGACAGATATTCCTGGAAAACCATATCCCATACCCGGTCGTTTAATGCGGGGGTTTGGCTGAGCATGACCAGATCATTACCAGCCCGTAGTGCTTCCAGGGTTATTTCCGCAATGGTCCAATTACGTTCGGCACCGTATTCCCAAGCCCCTTCCATATACAAGTCATCGGTTATGGCTAGTCCTTCGAAAGAGAGGGTTGAACGCAAAACCTCATACTTGAATACAGAAGACAGGCTTGCGGGTTTATAGTCCCCAGTAACATAGGGGAAACTTAAATGACCCGTCAGCACAGCGGGCATTCCTGCATCAATAAGAACCTGGAAGGGTACGAGATCTCTTTCGGTCAGATCTTCCCAGGTATCCGGTACTATTGGCATTTCCCCATGGCTGTCTCCGGTGGCATTACCGTGTCCTGGGAAGTGTTTGGCAGTAGAAATGACCCGGGTATGTTCCATGCCGTAAAAGAACGACAGGCCAAGAAGACTGGTAAGGTCAATCTCACTGGAAAAAGCCCGGGGTCCAATGACATGGGCTTCAGGATTCCGATAAATATCTACCGTTGGGGCAAAATTCATGTTTACCCCCATTGCTCGCAGTTCCTGACCTATGAAATAACCGGATAAAAATGAATCAGCCGGTAGCCGACTGGCACCCAGGGCCATATTCCCCGGAGTAATACTGGTTGTATCTTTTATATGTCTTACCCAGCCACCTTCCTGATCGGTTGCGGTAAACATGGGGATACCAGACCTGGTTTCCAGGGCTAACTCCTGCATTACACCAATGGTTCTGGTCATACGTTCAATGTTCCGACCATTCCATCCGAAAATTTTTATTCCACCAATATTCCGTTGTCGAATCCAGTCGAGAATTACCCCTTCTGGGAACTCACTGTCCCATCCCAGGAGAAAGACCTGACTTACAATTTCTTCATCTGTCATGGATTCCATCAGAAAATCTACCATTTGACTGGTTTGGTGACCCATAGAACTTTTTTGCCAGAATAAACCCTGTCGGGAAAAATCCAGACCTTGTATGAATGAGCTGTCATGTATTTCAGGCCATGTTGCCTTGGTCAATGAAGATAGTTTTGATTCATGAGATTCAAGTGATTCAAGTGAGGAAGATTGCCTTGCATTGTCTACTGAGGTGTTTTTCAGTTCTTGTTCCTGGGGTTCTGAACTGCTGAGCCAGAATAAACCTATGAGTACAAAACCAAGGGTGGTAAGTATATGAATGCCAAAGGTATACAATCTCATAGCTTATATATGTTCCTTACAGACAATTTCCAGTAAAAAAAGGTGAGACATTTAAATAACTATATAAAATTTTAAGAAACTTTTCTATAAGACCGAGCTTTATTCACAGGACAAACACAGATCATGGGTTCGTCCTGGCTTAGGTCTACCAAAACAAAGAACTCGGAATAAGAGATTTCTGAATTACTCTCAATCATTTTGCCAATGTGCCGATGTTATAAAAGAACCAATACTTGGAGGAGCAAATGAAAATTCAGACCTTACTTAAAACAATGCATGCCCTTTCTGAATCAATAAATTCCATGGCAGAACTGGAGCTGCGTTTACAGGAAATTTTGCTGGAAAGGAAAGTCTTTGAAAGTGAATATACCCTCCGGGAAATGGAAGAGCTCAGTAACAATATTATTGAACTTGAAGCTCAACGGGATCTTGAGTTCCAACGCCTGCTCGATGACCTGGGAAAAGGGGAGGAAGGTGCGTTGGAAGATTTATTTTTGACCTTGAGTAGAGATGAACAAGCCCTCATTGCATCTGCCTATAGAAGTTTGAAGCTCGCAGTTGCCAGAGTTAAAGCAGCAACTGAAGGTATTGATGTATACACCCGTCATCATATTTCCATGTTAAAGAGTGTGGTAGATGAATTGTATCCCGAAAGAAAACAACGAACGTACAATTCCCGGGGTTTTCACAGGGAGTTGGGTACTCCCATGATTTTAGACCATTCCCTTTAACCAAAGGAAGGAGCACTCCATGCAATCGACATTTTCAGGAATTGAGCTTTCGAAAAGAGCTCTTCAGGCGAATTCTCAGGGACTGCAAACCATTGGACACAATATGGCAAACGCTGCTACCCCTGGATTTAGCCGACAGAGAATTGAGCTCGTTCCAACCGATGCGCTGTACCGACCGCAGCTAAATAGAGCCATGACCCCGGGGCAATTAGGCCAGGGAGTTCAAGTCGAGCGTATTGAGCGGGTGAAAGACATGCTTTTAGAAGGGAGAATCGTGTCAAATTCCAGCTCCGAAGGCTATTGGACCAGCAGGGATAAATATCTTTTGCAGATTGAAAATGTGTATAATGAACCCACTGAATCTTCTCTTCGGTCGACCATGGACCGGTTCTGGGATGCTTGGCAAGAACTCTCTGTTTTTCCTGAACAAATGGCCTCCCGGTTTGCAGTAATCGAACGGGGAAATGCTGTGGCAGATGGTATACGGAATAGATTCCTTGCCTTGAAAAGCATTCAGAATGTTGTTGATCAGGAGATTTCTATTTCTGTACGTCAGATAAATGATCTCACACGGCAAATTGCACAATTGAATGATGAAATCGTAAAATCAAAGGCTGCAGGTGACAATCCGAATGATCTTTTGGATCGCCGGGACCTCTTGGTGGAAAAGCTTGGGAGCTATATTCCAGTCACCGTGGAAACCCGGGATCCTGATGAATACTCTCTTTTCGTTGGGGGTGTACATCTTGTCCAGGGAGCTATATCCCGTTCATTAACTATGTCCGAAGATCAAGGTGGATTTGCTAATGTACAATGGGCCGATGATGGGCGAGAATTACGTCCAGCCAGCGGAAGCTTAGGTGCTTTGTTGGAGTTAAGAGACTCCGACCTGCGTAAAGAGATTCAAAATCTGGATACCATGGCGATCAATTTCATTGACCTGGTTAATGAGGTACATAAAGAAGGCTATGGTTTGACCGGAGAAACAGGGAAAAACTTTTTTGTTGAGCTTCCCTTTGTATTAAACACCCTGGGAAATTATGACCGATCGGGCGATGGGGTTTTTG
>SKVS01000251.1 GCA_007129335.1 Spirochaetaceae bacterium | reverse complement strand
GCCAGGAACAGGAGCCCCCATGGAAAGCACAACTACAGACCACGATCTTTTTGCCCCAATTCAAAGCCGATCCCTGAAAGACATTTTTATCGAGCGGTTTGAGGCCCTTATTCTCTCGGGAAAGTTCAAGCCAGGGGAGCGGGTACCCTCTGAGCGGGAACTTGGTGCTTTGTTCAATGTTTCTCGGCCGGTTGTACACGAAGGTTTGCGGACCCTGGAAGGTCGGGGTCTTGTAACCATTGAAAGCAGAAAGGGAGTCAGGGTAAACGATTATCGCAAAGAAGGTTCTATTGAAATGCTCCTTTCAATTTTGAACTATTCCGGAGGCAAGCTATCCCCAGAGCTGATGAATGGGGTCTTGGAAATGCGTCTCTTATTTGAAGTCGAAACTGCCCGGTTGGCCGCAATCCGCCGGACCTCTGAACAGCTCAGCGAATTATCCTATATTCTGGATAGGGAGCAGGCTTTGCAGGAAAGCGAGAATACCAAGGTTATCAATAATGGTAATCGATTTACAAGCATGATTCAGCTGGATTACGATTTTCACCTTGCGGTTGCTTTGGCAAGCGGTAATGAAATTTACCCCCTCCTGCTCAACAGTTTTAAAGGAATATACCGACATATCTTGGAAATTTTCTATTCCCAGATTCCAACAATTGTTCCAATCCTGGATTTGCACAAAAGTATCGTGAATGCAATTCGGGACAGGGATGAGGACGGTGCTAAGCACGCCATGGAGCGGTTGCTTGAGTATGGGGAATCAAATCTTAGAACGATGATTACTCCATCCTAAGACCCGTACTTTTTTGACATCCGCGTTTGTCCCGTTATTCTGTTTTCCTTGACACCAAACCCTATTGGGCTTATGGTTATCTGGTAATACCAGTTAACCAGTATAGGCCAGGTATGGTATTTGAAGTCATTTCGGATAAGAGGCTCTCCCCGATGAATCTATCCCATCGACGAAGTCAGTTACTCAATCACCTCCATCTATCTCACACTCATGAAATCGAACTATCGGAAAGATTTAACTCTATTGTCCTGGAAGGGCAGGTTCAGACCTGGGACCAGAAAGTCAGGGCCGGCTGGAAGGCAGCATCCTGGGGGTATCATGGGGTGGTGAATCATCTTCAGGTTCCCGAAATTCCCGAGGAGACAATTCCCGAACCGGCAATAACCGATGCAACCCTGGAAGGCAGGGAGTACGATGTTTGCATTGTGGGCGGAGGGGTAATCGGTGCTGCCATTGCCCGGGAGCTTTCCCAGTGGGATCTGAAAATCATTCTGGTGGAAAAGGAGTCTGACCTGGCGGTCCACACATCGGGTCGGAATGACGGTATGATTCACGATGGGTTCGCAGCACCTCCAGGGACCAGGAAAGCACACTACAATGTCCGGGGGAATCGTCTTTGGGAACCCCTGTGCCGGGACTTGGATATTGCATTTCACCGTCCGGGGTCCCTGGTGCTGTTCCCTGCACGTTTTTATCGTCTCTTGTATCCGGCAATGGCTGCCCGGGCAAGGAAGAATGGGGTCGATGGATGGGAGTACTGGTCGCCCCGAAAGGTGCGGGCCCTGGAGCCCCAGGTAGCCGGCGAGCAAAGGGGGGCATTGTTTTTACCCTCTGCGGGGGTACTGTCTCCCTACAAGGCAACCCTGGCTCTGGCCGAGCACGCTGTGGAAAACGGAGTGCTTGTATCCCTGAATACTCAGGTTCAATCCCTGGAGCGGGAGGGCAACCGCTTGACCCATATCCAAACCAACAGGGGTACATTTCGTACAAGGGTTCTGGTGAACGCCGCGGGTAACTGGGCAGACACCCTGGCGGCCATGGCAGGGGATGAGTATTTTTCCTTGCACCAACGCAGGGGGACCGATTTGGTTTTGGACAGGGATACGGGAAAATCCCAAAACCATATTCTCAGCATGCCTGACCTGCTCCAGTCTAACCGAATGACCAAGGGCGGTGGGTTAGTAGTAACCACCGAAGGAAATATGATAGTCGGCCCGACGGCCTTCGAAGCCCCGGGCCGGGAGGATTATTCCACCCGACCAGAAGAAGTGACTCTCCTGGCTAAGCATTTACGACTGAATAAGGCCCTGGATCTTTCCCAGGTTATTACCTATTTCTCGGGGGTTCGGCCCTGTACCTACGATGAGGATTTCCTCATTGAACCCAGTCCCCAGGTTGCCAACCTGGTGCATGTAGCGGGAATTCAGTCACCCGGCTTGGCTTCTGCACCAGCCATTGCTCAGGATGTAGGGATCATGGTTGTGGATATTCTGAACCGTGTTATGGAGGTGAAACCCAGAGCAAGCTGGCATCCCAGGCGTAAATCGCCTTTGGATGTACGGGCTCTCCCCATTGAAGCCCGGCATACCCTTATTCAGGATCATCCCTCCTATGGAGCCATTGTCTGCCGATGCGAGGAGGTAAGCGAAGGGGAAATTCGGGACTGCCTTCATACCGCGGTTCCCGCCACAACCCTTGACGGGGTAAAGCGCAGAACCCGCGCCGGTTCGGGCCGGTGTCATGGGGGATTCTGCACTCCCCGGGTCATGGACATTATGTCTAGCGAAACTCAAACTCCCCTGGAGTCCCTTACCAAGAAAGGTGGGAACTCGTGGATCTGCAGGAGTCGCTCATGAACCAGCACATTCATGGGCAGGTGGTAATACTTGGTGCAGGGCCGGCGGGTCTGGCTGCTGCCCGATCAGCCTGCGAAGCGGGGGCTTCGGTCATTCTTATAGAACGGGAGCACAGGCTCGGGGGAATTTTGAAACAGTGTATTCACGACGGTTTTGGTCTGTTCAGGTTCGCTCAACGGCTGACCGGACCTGAGTATGCTAACCGGGAACGCACTGCATTACAACAAGTTATCCACAATGTATCCACAGGCAATGCCACCGCAAATTCCCTAGGAAAAACCGGAGAAATACCGGGTTTATCCACAGGTTATCCACAACATGGGCTCACCATTCTTACGAAAACCTTTCTTACCTCGGTGGTTCAGCAGGACAGGAGAACTTATCTGCTGACCTGTGTAAACCAGGAGGGAATGCTGACCATAACCGCCCAAGCCTTGATTCTTGCCACCGGTTGCCGGGAGCGGACCGATCGGCAAATTTTCATTCACGGCGACAGGCCCGCAGGAATTTTTACTGCCGGACTTGCCCAATACATGGTGAATATTCAGGGAGTGCTGCCGGGAAGTAAGGCGGTCATTCTTGGTTCAGGGGACATCGGCCTGATTATGGCCCGGCGGCTGCATTTGGAAGGTGTCCAGGTTCTGGGGGTGTACGAAATTCAAAACGAACCTTCGGGCCTGGCACGGAACCTGCGTCAATGTCTTGAGGATTTTGCTATTCCCCTGCACCTGAATACCACCGTTACCCGGGTGCATGGAGCCGACCGGGTCCAGGGGCTTACTCTGGTCCGGGTTGATGATCAACAAAAACCCATTCCTGGAACCCAGTTCGAAGTGGAGTGCGACACCCTGATCCTCTCGGTAGGCTTGATACCGGAAAATGAAGTGGCCCGTTCTCTGGGGGTACCCCTGGATCGGGTTACCCGGGGACCCATTGTTGACCAGAGCTACCACACCCTGGTGAACGGGATCTTTGCCTGCGGCAACGCCTTGCACGTCAGCGACCTGGCAGATTATGTATCCGAATCCGGGGACATCGCTGGCAGAGAGGCAGCCCGGTGGGCAATGAGTGAATCCTTACCTGAACGAAATCTTGTTCCCCTGGAAGGTTCCCGGGAATTCTTGTACGTCGTACCCCAGCGGGTGAATACCAATTTGGATGTTAAACCAATTCTACACTTCCGGGTCCGCAGATCGGTGGATCAGAAATCCCGGATCACCCTGAGCGCTGAGGTGTCTGCAAATCCAGGGGCAATCAAAGACTCCCCTTTAGCCGCTGCAATTCGGAAAAAACCATTCAGTTCCGCACCTGTCGAGCAGCCCAGACACTCATCATCATCTCTATCCCCCGTGCCAATCGCACAAAAAACCTGCCCCGTGCTTCGACCCGCAGAAATGGAGCGCATGCAGGTTTCCCAAACCGTACCCTCCCATGCTCAGGTTCTACACCTGACCTGCAAGGAGGTCCCATGATTTGCATTCTTTGTCCCCGGGGCTGCCGGTTAATTGTTGATCCGCGGCCTGAAGCCCCCTCGCAGCTCGAAGACCAAAACCGCAATCATAACCACAACCAAAACATCCAGGCCATACAGGTCAAGGGAAACCAGTGTCCTAAGGGAATAGATTACGCCAGGCAGGAAGTTCTGGATCCCCGGCGCACCCTGACTACCACCCTGGCAATTCGGGGAACCAGACAACGGCTGCCGGTCCGGACCCAGGGAGAAATCCCGCTGAATACTCTTGAACAGGCCATGACTATTCTTCGCACCGTACAAGCCGATCCGCCAATACACATGGGGCAAATCATTGTGGAAGATTTACTGGGTACCGGAATACCCGTGGTCGCCAGCGACAATTGGGACTATGATGAAATCATGCAAGGAACCAAGCTCCCATGAGCCATCATCAAGGAAACCACCATC
>SKVS01000306.1 GCA_007129335.1 Spirochaetaceae bacterium | reverse complement strand
TTTAGTAACGCGATTCTTTCGTCGATTTTTTCTCCGATTATTTCTCCGATTATTTCTCCGAAAAAAAAGCTGTCCGGATGTTCCAGACAGCTTTTTTTAGTAATTGCCAAAACCACAGAATGTATGAAAAAACTCTGGTTTATTTTTTAGTTCCCTGTTCCAGAGCGAGGGTCAGGGTGGGCTGGTCACATACTTCCGTTGGACCATAGTATTGAATTGCTCCGGGAAAACGGAAGCTGGTTTTTACCGCCCAGGTTTCCCGATTTTTTACCAGTTCCCTGAATGGGGCTCCATCTAATTCTACCAGGGCTTTCTTGATGACAGGTTTGTCCTTGCCATGGCGCTTTTCCATGTTCATCATCATGGTCAAGGGGATGCCTCCGGCAATCCAGTCCTGAGAAGGTTGAGCCATGTTCCTCACGCTGGAGAGATACCCGGTTAAACCGTTGGCAATCAGGAGAAATGCGGTAAATCCAAGACTGTAACAGTAATCCGCATCGAAATTCGAGGGAAACGCGCATCTTCCCTCGTAACCAAAGAAATGAGCCAGCCCGCTGAACTTTCCTTTGAAGGATCCCTGGCTTCTCATTTGGGAGAGTTTTTCCCCTACCATTTGAATCAGGAGTTTCTCTGTGTCGATGAGGCTAACCTGGACATTGCCATGGGGGTCTCTGTCAGCCATGAGTTGAGCCCGAATTCCCTGGGGAAGGCTTGCAAAGACCTGTGCACTGGAATTGGTTAATTTGCCATGGACAAAGGCATATTGAGCTTCAAAATTTTTCAGTTCGGCAAATTCCTGCTCGTGGTGGGCAAGCAAATCGTTTAATTCCGCAATAAGGATTTTCATTTCGGGAATGAATTCGATTAATCCTTCGGGTATGAGGGCTATACCAAATTGTTCGCCTTGTTCTGAGCGGGCTTTTACAAGATTTGCAATGGTTTCTACTATTTCTGAGAGACTTTGTTTCTTTGCTTCAACTTCTTCGCTGATTATTGCAATATTAGGCCGGGTCTGCAGGGCGCACTCCAGGGCAATATGGCTTGCACTGCGTCCCATGAGCTTGATAAAGTGCCAGTATTTTTTTGCACTGTTTGCATCCCGGCAAATATTTCCAATGAGTTCAGCGTAGGTTTTGCACGCTGTATCGAAACCGAAACTGGTTTCGATGTATTCATTCTTCAGGTCTCCGTCGATGGTTTTTGGTACCCCAATTACCTGGATATCCGTTCCCTGAGCAATGAAGTATTCTGCAAGGAGGGCTGCATTGGTATTGGAATCATCTCCCCCAATGACCACAACCGCGTTGAGTCGGCGTTTTATTGCTGTTTGCAATACCGCAGCAAATTGTTCATCTGTTTCAATTTTTGTTCGGCCTGACCCGATGATATCGAAACCTCCGGTGTTTCGGAACTCGTCTATATAGGAATCGGTGAATTCCACAGCCTTGTCATCGATGAGGCCCGAAGGACCCCCGAGGAAGCCGAACAGGAGGCTGTTAGGATTGGCTTTTTTCAACCCGTCGTACAAGCCCGTAATGACGTTATGTCCACCAGGGGCTTGTCCACCTGAAAGGATGACTCCAACCCTGAGTTCTTTTTTTACTCCCTCGTTACTGCCGACTCCGAAGGTTGCAATGGGCTTACCGTAGGTATGGGAGAACAATGCCTTTACAGCTTGTTGATCTGCCAGGGATTCGGTAGCCTCCCCGAAGGTGAGGGCAATCTGGCCAATGTCGCCGGAAAGTGCAGGGGGCAGTTTAGGTACGTAGCCGTAGCGGGCTATCTGCAGTGGTGAAAGTTCCATAGGTACTCCTTAGAAAGTGTGGGTGCAAAACGAAACATTTGCAAAAGTCCCTTATGGCCGGCATTTTTGTAAAGAACAAAAAATGAGTTTCCCGACTTTTGTAATTGCCTCAATTTGTAGATTTCTTCGGGATTCTACCCCGATTCCTTCAAATTCTTCAAGTAAAGCTTGTTGACTGACAGTAATTTCGGACTCCCACCAAAATTTGTTGAAAAGTGGGCAACACTGAGCCCATTCTGGATATTTTTCCGGGGAAATCCAGGAAGATGCTGTTGAAAATGAGCAAAAATATCTTATGGGCCAAAATTCCCATCAGTCAGTAAAGGATGGAATAATGCGGGTTCCCCTTCCTTCACTTTTTAAAATCATACAGCGGGTTTGTCCCATTTCTTCTGCCCATTTACGGGGATCCAGATAGTCCGGCGGGAAGTATGCCAGGAAACTGCGTATTTCCAGAAGGCTGGTCCCGTAGGGGAGAAGCAATGGAGTCTTGCCAAAGACCGATTTGCTCTTTGCTTCCAGGCTTTCGAAGAATTCGGTATTTTCCTTGCCGATTTGCCATTTTTTCCGACTTTGAAACAGCTGTGGTACTAGTTCATCCAAATTCAGATGAGAATCAGCTGTTCCTGCAGGGGAGGAATCGGGGATTTGAAGGCTGATACCCAGGGGAAGGTCACCCAGAATCCACCTATCCTCCCGGTTTTCGATTACTTCGATACTATTTTGTGAATTTCTGCCCAAGGTACCGCCGGATAAGCCTGTTGCAAAAGGCAGGGGCAATGGGGTCGAGCCATGGAAACTTTGCTCAATGAGTTGGTATTTGTTTACCAAATCCTTGAGGAAGGGAATTACTTTAAAATCAAGTTCCGGGACCAATGCTTTTAGAATCAGGGAGCTGAATACAGAGGACGAAGATAAACCTCTACCTGGCTGAAACGGGATGTCCAAATAACCGTCAAAACCGGGGAGCTGATAACCCATGTCTTGAGCAAGACGAACGATTCCCCTTACAAGACCTCGGGGAGTACCCCATTCTTCCTGTATGGGCTGATTTTCATTGGTGCTGATGTGGATTGGACCTTCGTATCCACCCACATAAATCACAATCTGGCCATCGGTTCTCGGTCGGCAAAAAGCGGTGGCATAATTGTCCACCGATTGACTCACGGAAGAGGGAAATCCAGGATCTCCCTGGAGCCCGGTAATAAGGATTGTTGCAGGACTGATAATCCATTGAATATCTTCCATTTCTTGGAGTCCCAGGGTATGTTGAGCTTCTTCAAAGGAGTAACGCAATTCTTTGAGTAATACAGTGCTTGTGTGGATGTCCGAAAGGCTGTACATATGTTGTAACATTGAAGATCCGTTAGGTGTGAGAAAAAACTCTTGAATTTCTATTGTTTTCATACTTTCCTCTTACTCATAAAGCATAATAGAATAGACAAATGTTTGCTATATTTCCTGAACCAATGTATTACGACTGGGGCGATAGTCAACAGATAAACAGGTACTTTCACAGTTCTGTTCCCCCTGTTCTTCCTTTGGCAGAGTTGTGGATGGGTACCCATCCCAAAGGCCCAAGCCGATTAGCCAGCCCGAAAGACGGCAAGCCGTTGATAGTTGGTACATCCCTGCTGGAACTTGTAAAAAAGTATCCCGATGAAATGTTGGGGAAGGGTTGGGTTACCCCCGATGGAAATCCGGGATTACCCTTTTTGTTCAAAATTCTTAGCGCCGGCAAGGGACTTTCCATACAGGTTCATCCAAACCTCCAACAAGCTAAGGATGGATTCCAACGGGAGAATACTATCCCCATACCTCTGGGAGCCTATAATCGGAATTATAAGGACCAGAACCATAAGCCCGAATGTATCTATGCCTTGAGCGATTTTTTTGCTCTACGGGGATTTCGGGAACCTTCAGAAATACTGGAACTGCTGAGCCCCGCAAAGTCGGTGCTCGATCCAGCACTGCGGGAACTGAACAATTCGGATCCCCAGCGCGGTTTGAAGGGATTTCTCCAACGACTGCTGGGAATGGAGACCCGGGAACTCCAACAGGCAGTAGGAATATTAATGGGTTCGGAACGGGGAAATTCTCAGGATCCACAGGATCCCTACACCTGGTTTGCCTGGCTCAATACCCATTACCCGAATGATCCGGGAATATTTGCTGCATTCTATTTGAACATTATCCATATGCAACCCGGCTAGGCCCTCGTGTTAAACGCAGGGGAGCTCCACGCATACCTCCGGGGTATTGGTATAGAGCTCATGGCAAATTCTGATAATGTTCTCAGAGCAGGATGCACCAATAAGCATATTGATGTTCAAGAGTTGTTAAACATTGCAGATTTTTCTCCTGTTCGCCCTGAGGTATTCGAGCCTGAGGACGGAGATTTTCTTTCTGGACCCTTTCCTGAATTTAGATTGCTCGTACAAACCAATTCAGAATCCCAGACCCTTGACCTGGCAGCCATACCCGGGCCGAGGATACTCTTGTCCCTTCAAGGAGAACTCACCTTGAAATTGAACCAGGCAGAAGGTCAATCGGTTCTCGAGACGGTTGGAGGATTTACTCGCTCTCTTACCTTGCGTCCTGGGCAGGCTGTTTTTCTCTGCCCCTTTGAGTCTGAGCTTCACATTTCGGGATCAGGGAAGTGGGCTCTTGCTGCAGCAAACTCTTCCCCGGCAAAAAAGGGATAGTACCTATTCTATGACTGGTATAATATGGGTGGATGCGGATTCGTGTCCCCGGGAGGTAAAGGTTTTTCT
>SKVS01000052.1 GCA_007129335.1 Spirochaetaceae bacterium | reverse complement strand
GCTGACTCAATCCATAACCCTGGGAAAATACTTCAATAGATTTAAGGACCTCTTCTGTATTATCCAGGGGTTCACCCATACCCATGTATACCAGGTTGGTAATTGTGTCTTTTTCCGGAATAACTGCGTATTGACCCACGATTTCTCCGCATTGTAAATGGGTTTGGAGGCCCTGGCGGGCTGTCATGCAGAACAGACAGGCCATTTTGCACCCCCCCTGAGTACTGATACACAGGGTCTTTCTTTGTGCTTCAGGGATATAGGCAGATTCCACAAACACACCGGCGGCAATAGGATACAGGTATTTTTTGGTTCCATCAGAACTTTGGTCTTCCTTGCTTACTGCAGGAGGGCTAATGATGTACTCTTGTGCAAGCTTAAACCTCAGTTCCTGGGGGAGGTTCGTCATGTGGGAGAAATCATGGATTCCCTTCTTGTACATCCACTGAAATACTTGTTGGGCTCGAAATCCCGGTTCTCCCAAATTGGTAAAAATATTTTCTAACTCTCCCAGAGTTAGACCGTAAACATTCTTTGTTGAGCGACTATTCATAACTCAGAAATATACCTCAGAAACAATAGTGTGAAAATCGACTTCCTTTTCCAGGAGTATATCCCTTACATCAAGAATCATTTGAGTGGATCCGCATATCATTATGCGGTCAAAAGATCGAAGATACTCGGAGCTCTGGTTACAAAGCCATAGGGTTAGCCGCCCTTTTTGAATGAGGGAGTACTGGCTGGAATCTTGATCTTCCAAACCATTGCGGGTAATGAAGGGGTAATAGTGGAGTTTTCCCACCTGATGCAGTTGGGAAAGCTGGGATAAGCCGAACACATCAGCCATCTGTTTGTTTGATTCCAGCAGGGTAACCGATCCGGGTGGGCCGAACCAATCAGCCATGATCAGGTCGGTCATACTCAAAAAAGGGGCAATGCCTGTTCCCGCTGCTATCCAGAGGTTTTTCCCCTTTTGCGGCACAAAGGCCCCCTGAGGGTTATTAAGTTCCAGGGTATGTCCCGATTCCAGTTCCCAGAGAATTGGTGTAAGGACTCCCTGGTCTACCCGGGTGTACAGTATGGCAATGTGTTCTTTTCCCGGTGGATTGGCAATACTATACATACGGTATTCCTGGTTTGGGGATACCCGCAAACCAACCCACTGCCCGGGAATGTAGTGCCCTTTCCAGCCCAGGGTCAGGATTTTTCCTGTTGATCCCCAGGGTTCGTTTGTGTGTACAGAAACAATCATTCTCTTGTCTCTTTAGCGGTCTGTAACCCTTTGATCATGAGGGAAAAAAGCAGAAAACGAAAGGCGCAAGCACTGGTTAGTTCGGTATAGGTGAGGAGTTTTTGGGCCTGAACCCAGAATTCGTTATCCGGAATTTTTTCAAAATAGTGGTGAACTACTTGTTCAGGTTGTTGTTCCTGAAAGAGTTTCAGGAAGGTATCGCTCTGGTTTCCGCCCAAATTTTCCACCAGGTGGGTGAGCCCGGAATCGGGATTATCCCGGAATTCCGGGTAGTAGCGATGAATGGTTTGTTCTAGTCCCAGAATGGAAGCAATACTGAATGCTGCTTCCTGGGTTACGGAATTCTCATTATAAGCGTGACGTGCTACCTCAAAGAGGCTAGGAATACTCTCTTTATTACCCAACATGCCTAAGGCCATACATCCATAGACCTTTACGCTTACCGATTTGGTGGTCTGTACAAGTTGCTCTATTGCTTCCCGGCTCTCCTCATCCCCGAATTCCCCAAGAGCCGCTGCTGCATTCGCCTGAAGCAGCTCATCGGAATGGTTCAGGGCTTCCCGGAGTACCGGAAGAGCTTCCCGGTCTCCTCTTTGACCCATGAGCCGGGCTGCTGGATAGGAAGTGGCAAATTCATTGTTTCGTACCAAGTCTATGAGGGTTTGCTGGATCTTCGTCGTGTAGGGTAAAAAATACAGGGTATTCAAGGCTTCCCGCCGAAGACGGAACAGAGGGCTCTGCAAGCGATCCAGGACATCATCCAGAGTTACGGTGCTACCAAATTTCCTGAGTTTACGCAGCAATGCCTGTTCCTGATGAACGGTAGTAGTTGAGTCGAGTTTTCGGACCAGACTCATTGCCCGCCAATCCCGAAGACTTAAGAGCACCGACAGGGCTTGACTGACGGTTTTTCCTTCCAAACCATCCATGGGGAACATGAATCCCAGGGTTCCCAATAAACCCAGGGTTGTGAACAGGAAGAAAAAGAAAAAGCTTTGTTGTAGATCTCCAGGGAAAAGAGTTTTCAAGGCGTCAAGAATTCCTCCCCCAATGACCGAGCCAAGAGCTCCAGAGATTCCCATAATAAGGTAGTACAGAATACCTAATTCAATTTGATCGGTTTTGGGCATGATGGTATAAAAATATCCCTGGCTCGATGTTTCAGCTCCTGACCCTCCCATGAGAGCAATGTAGAAAAGCAAGGATAAAAACACCAGTCCCACAATACCCGTAAAGTTACTTCCCAACATAGCCAAAAGCGATGAGCCGGCAAGCACTCCGGTAAAGATCATAATCATGGGTTTTGCACCCATTCTGTCGAGCATTGACCGGTTAATGAATCCCATGGTAATTGCACCAAGACTCCCTATGAGGTTGAACAGCAGGACTGTACTGTCGGGTAATTGGTAGTATTGCTTTGCATAGACCGTAAGAAAAGGGCGATACATGCTGGAGAAGAAAATCAGCAGGCTGTAGGGTACCAGGAAGCGTCGAAAAAGGGGTTTTCTGCTGTTTTCCAGGAGGGCGGTCATAAGTCCCCGTTTTTGTTGTGGTGAGTCAGGGGACAGTTCATCTTCCGGTGATGGGGGTTCAGGGATTTTCATAAATGACCGGGCACCAAAAATGCCCAGAAAAACCCCTATCGCTACCGACACGCTGTATCTCCAAAGGGGTGCATCTGCGCCAACCAGAACTGCCACTCCAATATTTGCTAATAGGGAGCCTGAATGTACAAGAATTTGCATTCGGCTGAGAAAATTTCCCTGGTCTTTTCCCGTGCTGAGCTCTTTCATAATTGGGTTAATGCTTACAATTCCAATGCCGCGGAAAATTTGAAAACCCAAGTATCCGGCAAAAATAAGAGGCAGGGCAATATAAGGTTTGTCTCCCCAGAGCAGAGGGGCCAGAATTATGGGAAACATTGCCGAATAGCGAATGATCCAGGATCTTCCGAAGTTTCTTACCATTCCATATTTTTTAACTTGTTTTCTGCCCAGGGGCATGAAAAAGAAGCTGACATATATGAAGCTGTTTAGAATTCCGACCAGCACATCCGAAGCGCCTAGTTGGAGTACTAATAGTGTAAGGACGTTTCCTGCTAAGAGGGAGAAGCTTATGACGTTAATGAACTCAAACTGGGAGAAGTATTTTCGCCCCTTTAGCCGTTTTGCCCGGGTATACTGCTTCATCCCCGCACCCTGAAATCCCGAAGTTCCCAGTCCATTGCTCGTTTTTCCCGTTCAATTGCATCTATTCTAATCCAGTCGCTGTACTGTTGTAATTCTGTAACAAGAAGCTGAATGATTTCTTCGGGTCCCTGTAGCAGTGCCTCAACCTTTCCATCAAAACGATTGCGAACCCACCCGGTTAATCCGAGGGCTACCGCCCGCTGTCTACACGTTGCTCGGAACCCTACACCCTGGACACGTCCAGAAAAAACATAGTGGTAGGAAGCTTGGGAATTGTTGTGTTGCATACCCATACTATATGTCATAAATCCCGGACTTAGCAATTCATGGTGTCTTAACCCCGGAGTATTTTCCCCTTATAGTAAGATGAATCTAAATTGTAAAAAAATATTGACAAAATAGAAAAACCATGTATCAAAAGTATTCTCCTTGGGATACAGTAAGCCTGGAGGATAGAAATGACACAGATAATCCAAAACAGCCAAGACAGGTTCAATACCCTTGTCCGGTCTACCCTCGAATTTCAGGATGAAGACTTTGAATTAGAAACCGATGAGGAATACGCTCGAGTGCTGGAACATATTGAAAAACATACCTATTTTGTAAACCGCATCATCCCGGTGCATTCCCCAAGGGACGGGGTTTACTCTTGGTACCAGCGGGTTTACGAACCAATAATGAGCTGGATCGATCGATTGCACCTTTACCCATACCTTCAGAATGACTCGGGTTTGGGAACCCGGGGCCAGTTATATCTTGCCATTTGCGATCACTGGCATTACCTCCAGGAGAATGGGAAAAGGAAAATTCACCCCAAAAAGGCCGTCTACAGCTTTGCACTGCACCGGATAACCAATCCCTGGGTAAAATTACTGTTTCGACTCAGGAGAAAAATGGTTTTGTAAACATTACTCCCAATACTGTGCCCGGTAACGAAGGTGTTGTTCAAAGGTTCGGGACAATTTTGTAATCCGGTCGGGGGTGTGCAGGAAGAAGAAATAATCGTGCTCAGCGGGATTCAGGGTTGCCCGAATTGCGTCAAGGCCCGGACTGTTTATT
Source organism: Spirochaetaceae bacterium (assembly GCA_007129335.1). Taxonomy (GTDB): domain Bacteria; phylum Spirochaetota; class Spirochaetia; order DSM-27196; family Salinispiraceae; genus SKVS01. The sequence continues at coordinate 83 of SKVS01000052.1, read as the reverse complement.
GGGCCGGGAGGGAGTCCCCGGATTAAATAGGTATTGTAGGGGTGCTGGGTTCGTATGTCCCGACCTGTGGGTATGAGTTTGCT
>SKVS01000090.1 GCA_007129335.1 Spirochaetaceae bacterium | reverse complement strand
TCAGGGGACTTTTCTCCATTTCCTCAAGAATTTTCTCAAGAATTAGGCCTTGTCTTTATCTTCAGTTTTCTTTGTGTTAGTACCTGCGTCACTGCTTTCTTTTTTTCCCATAGGATACAAGAACCGTTTTATCTTCTGGCTTGGGGTCTTTTCAAAGGGTTCTTTTTGAAGAACAACCTTCGAGATTTTACTAAAAGATGCAACCCGGGCATTAATTTCCTTCCGGATTGAATCGAGCATTACTTCCACATCCTCAACCCGGTCCTGTACCATGGATTCCATTTTTTCCAACAATTCTGGTTTCAGTTGGACAAGGGCCGCCAGGCCGTTTTTGTCGCTGTACACCAGGGATTCTGCTACATATTCATGGGAGTTTAGCAGGCTCTCAAGTTCCTCTGGGTAAATATTTTCTCCGCTGGAACTGAGAATCATTGCTTTCGAACGTCCCCTAATGTATAAATTCCCCTTCTTGTCAAAAAATCCCAAATCCCCGGTTCGGAACCAGCCATCGTCGGTAAATACTTCCGCGGTTTTTGCTTCGTCTTTGTAGTATCCGGGCATTACGTTTGGTCCCTGGGCCTGAATTTCCCCTTCGCCTGTTTCAGGGTTAGGATCGGCAATTCGAATGGAAACTCCCTTCATTACCGGTCCGGTAGACCGCAAGGCGGTTTTGTGGGGTGCGCAACCTGCTAAGAGGGGAGCGGTTTCAGTTAGACCGTAGCCTATTGCATAGGGAAATTTTGCATCGATCAGGAATTGTTCAACATCCGAGGCAAGGGCAGCTCCGCCAATACCAAAAAACCGTAATTTCCCGCCGAATCTTTTCATGAGTTTTTTTCCGGCTATGCGGTTCAGTGGCTTGCGGAAGAGGGGATTATGGTAGAGCTTAATTTTTTCCAACGAGGGTTTTACACTGGCCCGGTAAGTTTTTTCAATAATCATGGGAACGGTTAACATGATGGTTGGTCGCACCGTTTCCATTGCGGGAATAAGGACCGAAGCCACCGGGGGGCGGTCCAGGTACCAAATGCTCGGTCCTTGCATAATGGGACCAATCATGCCAATGGTACATTCGTAGGTATGGGCCAGGGGCAGTATGGAAAGAAGCCGGTCATTGCGCCGCTGCCTGATAATAGTTCTCGTGGCCCATGCATCCCAGACCAGGTTTTTGTGGGTCATCATGACACCCTTGGAATTCCCCGTTGTACCGGATGTGTACAGAATTACCGCAAGATTGTTCTCATCCAGGGGTTGGAACACCTCTTCTATATTCGGGTCTGGTTCGGTAACTGGAGTTAACAGGCTTTCGATGGGAATTACTGGAGGGGCCTGGGGACCTAATTTTGTTCGGGATTTTTCTGAGACAACTATAGCTTTCGCTCCTGCGTGCTCCAGGATGTTGCCTATTTGTTCCGCTCCAAAATCTGTAAGAATGGGAACCCCGATAAATCCTCCCGCGGTTATACCGAAGTAGGCCGCGACCCATTCTGGTCGGTTTTCCGATAGCAGGGCAACCTTATCTCCCGGTTGAAGTCCGTCTTCCCGAAGTTTCAGAGCAAGCCGGGCGGCGGCAGCTCCCAACTGCTTATAACTTGTTGGTTCACCTCCAACGAACCCTACAGCTGCCTTATCCCCATAATGGCGGGCACTGTTAACAATGACTTCCCGTAAATTGAAAGAATTGAGTGTGTACATGAGATCTCCTTTTTCTGGTTTGGTTTTTCGCCTATGATGTATGCCTGTAGTAAAAGGGCAATAATGTGGTGGTATTTCTCATAGATTATTCAACCATGTTCTTTCAGTGTACTGTGCAAACCAAATTCTTGCCAGTGCCATCAATGTTCAATCCACAATGAACATTGATGCAGTACTGAAGAGGAAAGTCTATGGCTCAGCAATTGAGGCTGCCTATGGCTGGGTGAAGTCCTGGGCTACCAGGATTTTCACAGCGATTTCATAGTCATAATTTAGAACATGGTGATGAATTTCCTGGTAATGGGGGCCGAACAGTTTCCGAAACGCGACCTCATTCTCAGCCAGGTAATCCGGTGCGTTGCTGCTGCCCGATTCCAGGAGTTCAGTGAGGACTTGGACAAGTCCCTGGATTCTTTGAGGCATGTCTGGGTTATTTTCCTGGTTTGCCTGTTTTGCATGGTTTGCCTGGTTTGTGCTTTGTTGTGAATCATCCTTCATCAGCGGGGCGACTTTCTCTTGGTAGAAGGAGAAAAAGGTATCCAATGCTTCCAGGAGATTCTCTATGGCCTGGCGAACATCCTGAGAAGTTTCCTCTGAGAGAGAATCTGCCTGAGTCTTTGCCAGGGATTCAACAAGTCCGGAGGTCTGCTGAATTGGTACAAGCCCAAGGGTTCCCCCGATACCCTTGAGAGTGTGACTCACATGGGACAATGTCTGATAATCCTGAATATCCAGTCGGGGTTTTTCCAAAAGAGCTTCCAGAACTGAAGTATCCTGGTAATGGTTCTCGGTAAATTGATCGAGTACCCGAATATAGGAACTCGCATTTCCCATTACCGAACGCAACCCTTTTTCCAGGTTTAATCCTTCAAAGGTTCTCAATGAATTGAGCAAGGTTGTGTCCCTGACATGGGGGTCTTCTGGGGGAGGGGCTGAAGAGACAGCTGAAGCTGATGGAGCTGAGGGAACTGAAGGAGCTGAAGGAACAGCCATAGCTTGCTCGGGTAACCATTGAACCAGGCTCTCATAGAGCTTTTCGGGTTCAACAGGTTTTGCAATATGACCATTCATGCCTGCTTCCAGACACCTTCCTTTATCGTCTTCGAAGGCGTTGGCAGTCATTGCCAAAATAGGTGTTCTTTCTCCATTTGCGAGTTTCCGGATTTCCCGGGTAGCGGTTATTCCATCCATTACAGGCATTTGCATGTCCATAAGGATCAGATCATATTTCTTGTTCTGCACTTTTTGCACCGCAACCGCTCCGTTATCTGCTATATCAATTTTCATGTGGGCAATCTTGAGCAATTCCTGGGATACTTCCTGGTTAATGAGATTGTCTTCTACCAGGAGTATGCAGGATCCAGCCCGGAGCTTGAGCTGCCTCTGTAAATCGTCTTGTTGTGGCAAGCTGGGGGTTTTGGGCTGGGCTGTGAGAATGGTGGAAAGGGCATCGTGGAGCGAGCTTATGGTTACGGGTTTTGGTATGATGGTTGAAATGCCGCTTTCCTGAAGGACCGAACCAGATAGTTGGTCACTATATGCGGTAGACATAAGGAGGATGGGAGAATCGTCTCCCAGGTCTTTCCTGATCTGTTGTGCGGTTGTTAAACCATCGAGTCCGGGCATTTTCCAGTCCAAAATTATCATACCAAAGGGGTTGTTGGTTTGCCGGGCATGTTTAATCAGTTCTAAACCCTGTGTTCCTGAATCGGCACATTCTGGCTTGAATCCCAACTCTTCCAGCATTTGTGCCATAATTTCCCGGGCTTCCGGGTAATCATCAACTACCAGCACGCGCAAGCCCTGGAGGGATGTCAGATGGGTTTGGGGTTTAGGGATTTTTGCAGTGCCTAATACGAAGGGAATTTCTACCCAGAAGTTACTTCCCTGACCCTCACGACTTTGGACTCCAATGCGCCCTCCCATGAGTTCGGTTAATTTTTTGCTTATGGCAAGGCCAAGGCCAGTACCTCCATACATCCTTGTTGTGGATCCGTCTGCCTGTTCAAAAGGAGTAAAGAGCTTTTTAATGGTTTCCTTTGGAATGCCTACGCCCGTATCTCTTACCTCTATGCGCAGGGTAATCTTGTTCCGGTTTGATTCTATAACGGTTCCGCTAATTGTTATTCCCCCAGTATCGGTGAACTTTACTGCATTGCTCACAAGATTTAAGAGAATTTGGGATAAGCGTAGTCCGTCTCCCTTGAGTACTCCAGGAATATTCTGCAAGCGAACCAGCAGGTTCAGGTCTTTGGCGTCTACCTTATCTGCAACCAGTTCGCAAATTCTGTCGATGAGCCGGGAAAGTTCAAAATCCTGGCTTTCCAGTTCCATTTTATGGGCGTCTATTTTGGAAAGGTCCAGGATGTCGTTAATAATCTGGAGCAGGTGTTGTCCCGAATTCTTGAGTTTTGTTAACTGGTCCTTTTGTTTCTGGGTCAGGGGATCCCGTTGTATGAGGTGGGCATAACCCAGAATGGCGTTCATGGGGGTGCGAATTTCATGGCTCATGTTGGAAAGAAACTCGGTCTTAGCCTGGCTCGATGCTTCGGCTACCGCCTTGGCTGCTTCCAGTTCGGCGGTTCGTGAGTTTACTAAATCTTCCAGGTGGAGTCGGTATTCCTCCAGGAGGTGCGCGCTCTTAACCCGCTCGGTTACGTCCTGAATAATCCCCAAGACGTATTCGGGGGTACCGAAGGAGTCCTTTTCGATTTCAGCCCTTTGTTCAACCCATCGTATTTCTTCATTTCTCAGAATTCGGTGGGTAAGCTCGAAGGGCCGGCCCATGAGTGCATTGCTCCAGGCGGCTTCCACCTGTTCCCTGTCCATTGGATGGATGAATTTAAGGAAACTGGGGATTTCCCGGGGTATGTCTTTGGGGAATCCAAAAAT
>SKVS01000044.1 GCA_007129335.1 Spirochaetaceae bacterium | reverse complement strand
TTCCCACCATAGTACATGGGCTTTTGTGCCGGCTTGTAACTGTCTATATGGAGATCACAATTACTGACAAGCACCCCCTTGTACTCAAACCCCTCGGTGGGACTGGTGCTCATGGCGAAACAAAGCTCGTGATACACCACCGAGGAGTAAACAAAGTAATACCAATTGCCGTATTTCCTGATCGATGGAGCTTCAAAAAACTCATGCCCCTCATATCCTGATCCCTGGCTATAGGGTTTACTCGGGGCAATGAACCGAGGCGGTTCAATAACACTGAGCATGTCTGGTCCGAGAACCGTAACCATTGGCCCAGAGCGGGAAGGGTCGTCCCCGGGGCAGAAACCTGTATACAAATAGGTACGGGAACCCTCGGTTAATACACCCGGATCAAACTGGGGCTCATCATTTTCTGCCCTACCCAACAACGTGCCATCAGCATAGTGAACATGTCCATGAAAGCGGTATCTGCCAGCCGGGGTGTCGCAAACTGCCACCGAAACAACCGGAACCTTATCGAGTACATAGTAAAGATAGTACCTTCCATCGGGTCCCTGGGTTACATCGGGGGCGTACAAGCACATCCGGCCATCGGGATTTAGCGGATCATCGGTTTTCTCATAAATTACCCCCTCATAACTCCATTGGGTAAGATCATTTTCCAGGGCTGACCAACACACATAGTCGTTTAAGCAATAGGCATGGCCATTGAAACGATCATGAGAACCGTACACATACACCTTGCCTTCAAAGTAATGGGGTTCGGCGTCGGGAATATATTCCCAGGAGGGTAAGTAGGGGTTATGCCCCCACTTCAATGGTTCAGTTTCCGTAAGCATTTTTGCGCTCCCTTGAAATCTTTAGCTTGAAAAATCGAAATGATTCCAAAAAGAGCATTACCCGATAGGCATATTTGCAACAGCCGTACATCGGCCTTTTTCTGTATAGGTTAAAACACCTATGATTTCTCAAGTAGTTCTTCCGCTACCGAAAATTGACCCCTGACAATAACAATGTTCCCATAAGGATAATAAAATGGGTTCACTTGAATTACTGGCTAATCAATTACTGAAACAACTTACTCTTGATGAGAAACTCGCCCAGTTGTATTCCCTGTGGTGTGTATTTTCCGAGGATGGGACAATCAGCATTCGGAATTTAAACGGCTTCAAGAGCGAGTACCGTTCAGCAAACTGGGAAGAGGATCTGCGTCACGGTCTGGGACATATCGTTCGCCCTCTGGGAAGTCAACCCATTTCTCCCCGGACAGGAGTTCAAGCCCTGAACCGGATGCAGGAATACTTGGTGAAGCAAACAAGAATGGGAATACCAGCCCTTGCCCATGAAGAATGTCTGACCGGATTAATGGCCCGGGGAGCAACCTTGTTCCCCTCGGGATTGAATAACGGTTCATTGTGGGATGAGGATTTACTGAAAGAAATTGCCAGGGCCATAGGAAAAGAGGTCCAAAGCGTTGGCAGCCGATTAGGGCTTGCTCCGGTCCTGGACGTTGCCCGGGATGCCCGCTGGGGACGACTGGAAGAAAGCATGGGCGAAGATCCTTACCTGGTCGGTTTACTGGCTGCCTCATGGGTACAAGGCTTCCAGGGATCAACGGGGGAACTGATGGCCACGTTAAAACATTATGCTGGCCACTCCATGCCCGAAGGGGGGCGCAACCATGCCCCGGTCAGAATTGGGGAGTGCGAGCTCAATGATATCATGCTGCTCCCCTTCGAAATGGCGGTAAAACTGGCCAGGGCACAGGCAGTTATGCCGGCCTACCATGATTTGGATGGAATTCCCCTGCACGCCTCAAAACAATATCTGCAGGATCTGCTCAGGGAGCAATGGGGATTCGAAGGCTTAATTGTATCCGATTATTCGGGAGTAGCCCAATTACACAAGGAACATCATCTGGCTGAGGACCTTGGACAGGCAGCACACCTGGCACTGAATGCCGGGGTAGATGCAGAATTTCCCGGTATGGACTGCTATGGAGAAGCGGCCAAGACTGCTATTGAAAAAGGAACCCTGCCCATTGCCCTGGTTAACCAAAGCGTAAAACGAATTTTAAAGACAAAAATGAAACTGGGACTGTTTCAAAATCCTTACACCAATACCGAAGCCATTGAACTGCGTTCAACATCTACTACAAAACTGGCATACGAGGCAGCGGTACAATCGGCAGTGCTTCTGAAGAATGATGGAATTCTGCCACTTACCGGCTCCACTCCCCTTGCTCTGATCGGCCCTTTGGCTCATGACAAACTGGGAATGTTCAGTGGATACTCATTCCCGGTTCATTTGATTCTCAGCGGGCTTGCCGATGACGATGCCGACCTGACCACTGTTAGAGCTGTGCTCACCCAGGAATATTCCGGCCAGGTACTCTATAGTAAGGGATGCGATGTCCTTACCGAAAGGCCAAAAGAGTCAGCGGTATTCCCCGGTGATGTGAACCGCGATGGAAGAAGTCAGAAAACATATATAAGCTATGACACCAGCGGGTTTTCTGATGCATTGAATACTGCTGAAAATGCAGACACCATCGTGGTGGTTCTTGGGGATCTTGCGGGTTTATTTTTAACCGGAACTGTTGGAGAAGGCTCGGATACCAGCACACTCATGCTTCCGGGGGTACAACAGGAACTGCTGGAAACTCTGCTTGATACCGGGAAAAAGGTCATTGCAGTGCTGGTCAGTGGAAGGCCCTACAGCTTGGGCGAAGCGGGTAAACGGTGTTCGGCGATACTGCAAGCCTGGCTTCCGGGTATGTTCGGACCCCAGGCAATTGTGGATATTCTGTTGGGACGAAAAAACCCTTCCGGAAGGCTGCCTGTTTCGGTGGTTTCGAATTCGGGGGTAATGCCGTATTTTTATAATCACAAGCTCAAATCTGCAGGCACACCTATACAACCGGATTTCAGCGCGGAGTATCCCTTCGGATTTGGATTAAGCTATACGGATTTCGCCTATTCGAATTGGAAAATCCATAAAACCGAGGTTGATATTCACGGAAGTATTCAGGGGTCGTTTTCGGTAAAAAATACCGGAAAGGTAGCCGGAAGCGTTGTATTGCAATTGTATGGAAAAGACCGGTTTGCCAGTCGGGTACGACCGGTATTGGAACTGAAAGGTTTTAAAAAATTGCAGCTTAACGCCGGTGAACAGGCGGAGGTAAATTTTGAAATACCTGTTGATATGCTCAATTTTACCAACAAACCTTTTCAGCGGATCGTAGAACCGGGAGAGTTTGAAATCATTCTGGGACAAGACGCTGAAAATCACCTGTTTACCACAACGGTTATGGTTACTGGATCAACCCGGCAACTCCCTGAACAGTGGAACATGAAATCTTCATTTACCATAGGGAAACTTCGTTGTACCATCTAACCTGTATATGAAAAGAATTGGGGTAATAACCGCAGAACTAAGCGACTCCTATCAGGCAGAAATCTGGCGGGGAATAGTATCGAAAAGCATTGAACTGAATGCCGGCCTGGTCTGTTTTCTTGGTTCAAGGATTAATTCCCCCCTGCCAAGCGAACACAGTGCAAACATTGTGTATACCATGGCAGGACCAAATCAAATCGACGGACTGATCGTTATCAGTTCTGCAATTTCAACCTACGCGGGAGTTGAGCAACTTTCCCAACTTCTTGCTCCCTGGGAAGGAATACCCAGGGTATCAATTGGGCTGGAAATCCCCGGAATCAGCAGCGTCATTGTATCGGGAGATGATGGAATCGATACGGTCATTCGACATGTTATCCATTCCCACGGACGGAAAAAATTCGCCCTTATTACCGGCCCGGAAAATCATGCAGAATCAATAAAAAGAAGCGATCAATTCTTCAGAACATTAAAAAAGGAAGGCCTTCCAGCAACTTCGGTTGCCTGCTTCCAGGGAGATTATAGGCTGGAATCAGGGAAACAGGGAGTTGCGAAGCTGTTGGAATCGGGTGTCCAATTCGATGCACTGTTCTGCCTGAACGATAATATGGCCATGGGAGCACTGGAGGAGCTGGATCAGCGAGGGTATCAGATCCCCGAAGAGGTTTCGCTTATCGGCTTTGACGGCATCGAAGAATCTCAGTTTTTTAATCCACCGCTTACCACTATTCGCCAACCCCTGCATGAACTGGGTGAGGCAGCGGTGGATATGATTTTTACCCAGTTCTCCGGCACCCTGCCAGCTACCCGGATCCTGCAATGTAAACCCCGGATCGGGGAATCCTGCGGCTGCAAAACCCTGATGAGTTCTTCAGAGAGTTCTGATCTGACACTTTTCACCAAGGCATTTGACTATTCACCAACAGCAATTGAAGAAATAACCCAATTGATCAGAAATCAACAGGAGCAAGCACTACAAGAAAAAATCCTGGAAACCCTCGGCAGTTCCTTACATTCACCTTCTGCCCTGCAATCCCTGTTATCTATTCTCTATACCATTCAAGACACCCTTATTCGCGAAACATCTGATAATCCAAGTACGAATCCCGAAGGAATCATCAGCATTGTTGCCCAGGCTGTTTCCTTTCTTAATAAACAACTGATCTTTACCCTGTCTGCCCGTCGGTTGAGGGAATTCGA
>SKVS01000266.1 GCA_007129335.1 Spirochaetaceae bacterium | reverse complement strand
GGTCTTGAGAATAAACTCTTTCCTCTTTTCAAAATCCCTGCGTTTCTCGAGTCCTTCGGCAATTGCTGCAACAGTAACCTCATCGAGGCCACCAGTTGCTTCTTTCCGGTATCTGGCGATGAAGGGTATTGTTGCCCCCTCATCCAGAAGCTCTATGACCTTCTGGATACTTGATTCGGATAATGAGAGGGCGGTGCATAGGAAGGTTGCTATATTCATATTTTGATGTTTTTCGAGGTTTACTCGTGACCCAAGCGATGTTCCAATTCCTGAACCTGTCCTTTTTCGTACCAGCGGCGGGAAATGTATACCAATGGAGTATCCAGGGCAGCGACTAACCATTTGAGCAGATAGGTTGTTATGGTAATTTCTATGAACACTTGTAGACTGAAAAGACCGGCAAATGCCAGAACATTGAACACAAGAGTATCGAGAAGCTGGCTCACCATGGTACTGACATTATTTCGAATCCAAATATATTTACTGGATGGGAACCTTCTCCGCCAGAAATCATAGGCCCAAATATCATGAAGCTGGGCCAGGCCGTAGGCTGTTAAACTTGCAAAGGTAATTCTGGGCATGAGCCCAAAGATGTAAGCCAAATGCTGGTGTGCTTCATCCTCAGGACTTGGTGTAAACCCCAGGGCTATATTCATGAGGACCGTTGCTGTAATGAGGGAAAAAAATCCAATAACCACCGCCGATCGGGCACTCTTTTTACCGTAGTTTTCCGAGAGGATATCCGTTGCCAAAAAACTTGTTGCGTACACAATATTACCCAGGGTTGCAGTTATTCCTGCAAGCTCCACCAGTTTGACAACCTGTATATTTGCAAGAACCGCAGCTAAGGGAATCCAGATGAATAAACCCACCCGGCCAAAAAAACGATACACCGTAAGAATACCAATGAAGTTCGCACTGAGCATAATCAGCCACCAAAGTTCGTTGGGTAGGGAATGAAAAAACATAGTATCTCCTTAAGACGCTTTTCTCAGAACAGCCACAACCATAATGTCAGAAGAATCGAGACTCTTACCGGTAAAGTCACCGTACCAATGATCAATTCTAAAACCCCCTTTATGGGCGAAACTCCGTAATTCCCGGAGTACCAGGGGGTACAGTTCAAGGTTGTTCAAGAACAGTTGCTGTTTATCATGAATGAGGCGAATATGAAAACCTAGTTTTCCATCATTTCTGGGAGAATATGTCCGGTAAAAAACATAGGGAGGATTATGAATAACGGGAAAGACAAAATCAGGTTCTGATAGAATGACATCATAGTGAAGGAAACTCAATACAAGGGTTCCATTGGGAGATAATACTTTCTCTATTCCCTGGAGAAAAGCCTCGACCTCCTGCCCGTCTCGTGCATGAACAAGGGTATTTCCCAAACAGGTAACCAGGTCGAAGGGACCATGGTGCTTCACACGGGTGTAGAGTTCCGGATCAAAAATATTCCCTTCCTGAAGTGGCGGTTCTCCCTTTTCCCTTGGGGGAAAGCAGGATAAACCCTGTTGAATGAGTTCCCTGTCCTGATCAATTCCCAGAACAAAAGAGCCCCCTTCCCAGAAAGTTCTGGCCAATTGGCCGGTAGCACAACCGAGGTCAAGAAATCTTCCTCCGGGTTCCAGGAGTTTCCCTAAAAAATCTTGGGTTTTTTCCCCAAGGGGGAAAATATCCTCGTATGCCCGGGAAAAACCCTGATACAGGGTGGTGGAACCCTTGCTATGTACTCCCTCCTTTTGTGCCTTCAATTGTTTTGCTGCGTAACTGTATCCCCCATTCACCGCATCAACAAAATGAATGTCGTCTCCCGAGGCGAGGGATGCAATACAGGTCATGTGGGCTGCTTTTGTCCGGTGTATTCCATAGAAGCAAATGCCCTGCTGATACAATTGGGTCAAGCGTTGAAAAAGGGAATCCACCTTTTGCGTACTGGCAGAAAATATGAGTTTTATTGCCCCTTCGTACTTTTTAAAATCAGCTGCACCAACATTCTGCTCCCGGGCCTTACTGAGATTATATATTTTGTATTTTATGGGAATATGAAATCGAATTGAAAAATTCAGGATAGCAATGCCAATAAACTCAAGGAACAGGGATGTTCTATATGCAAGACCCCGGCTTTTTCTATGGGTAACCAGAGCAGCAAGTTTCCAACCGCTCTTTTTCCCTCCGGCTTTCATAAGATTGGGTCTCAGGGGGTGATACTGTTCACTCGTACCAATGATTGTTTCGATTTCCCTGAGAAGAACCTGGGCTTCCCCCCCACTCTGGGGCTCCACAATAAGAGCAACGGTTTCCCCATTAGGGCTAGGCACATCCTGCCAACGACAGGTAAACCCTTCATAGGAAATATCCCGGCCCTCAGCCTGAGGCTGTATAAAAAAAGAACAACCCTGGGGGTCGAGGGTTTTGAGAAAACTTTCTGCAGCGCTAACCCCCGAGCCGTAAATTTGTGCCTGGAGATAGGTTGGACTCATTCTGACCTTGTTCACCCGGAGTTCATATCCCAAACCATACAAAAAAGAAACAGGAATGAGTGCAGCCCGCAGATCGAGGGAGAAAAGGGTTTTTACATCATACATAACCCGGGATAGGGTTTCCCGAGCCTGGGTTGCATGTTCTGGATCGATGAGAAATGTCATGCCATCTCCTCCAAAGAGAAATGGCCGTTTAAGGGTACCGTATATTCGTCCCAATGCAATAATGGCAAGAGCCCCTGCCACATTAACTTTCTTATACTCACCCTGTTCTACTGCAATGGTCGATTGAGGAACATCGGTAATTGCAATATACCAATTTTCCGGAACATCGTCCCCAGACCGAGTCAGTGCTGTGGTGAAATCCTTGCATTCCGGGAGTGTATCGTAAAAATCCGGGTCAGTCCCCTTTTCCCTGGGGGTTACCCTGTTGTCTTCGTACTTCATAACATAAAATACCAGTAGCAACAGATACATTCAAGGAATCGATCTTGCCTCCGGTGGGAATTGAAACCAATTGGTCACAATGGTCCTCCATCAGTCTGCCAATTCCCTTCCCCTCACTTCCCAGAATGAGGCAAACCATACCGGAAAGGTTTACTGTGGCCACAGAACTGCCCTTCATGTCCGCACCGTAAACCCAGTAGCCAAGATTTTTTAACTGTTCAACCGCGCGTACCAGATTACTGACCTGGTACAGGGGAACATACTGATCAGCCCCCGAACTAATACGGCTTACTACCGGTGTTATGGAGGCGGTTCTTCTTTGGGGTAAAATAACCCCATCCACAGCAAATTGGTCGGCAGTCCGGAGTATAGCACCTAGATTATGGGGATCGGTTATTTCTTGCAGAACAAGAACAAGAGAAGAAGAGGGTGTAGAAGATTTCAGGGAATCGATAAAGGTATCGAAGGTTTTTTGATGGCGTTGAGATGATCTTTCTCCAACAAGGAAAACCCCCCTGAGCCCATGATCCAGACCATAGGAAGCTGCTTTATCCTCGAAGTCCCGGGGAGTTAGCCGAATAATGGACAATCCGGTTTTCTTCGCCTGTACCAGAATATCCCTGACTCGCTTGTTTTGAGATTCGGTTGTGTACAAAGTGCCGGCCATACCCGATCGCAGATACTCTTCGATGGCGTGGAAACCCGAAGTGATATAGTTACTGTTGCCCATATGCTCTGTACATGTCTATTTTTCCATCACCGCTAGTGTCCCGTTCGTAACCCGCAACATAGACCCCCTCGTGGATATAAACCCAAAGATCAATTGACCGGTTAAAGGATTGGTCTATTTCCCTGCGGATTAACACATCATTTCGGTAAATGTAGAAATCATCCATATACCCATCATGATTAAAATCGATCGCCTCAAAAATCCGTTCACCCCGGTCGTTGAGTAACATGGCATAATCGATTTTTCCATCGTTATTCCTGTCAGCGGTGATCCATTCAGGACCGTAGTCCGAAACAGGAAAAAACAACCCTTCGGTCAGTTCCCTTTCCATACCGATGGATGAAGGGCCTAGACCCCAGGCGGCAGCCGCCAGAATAAGGAAAAAAAATGCTACCAGGTTTTTCATGTTATAAACTCCTGGTAGCAGTATCGACCGTCTCGTGGTCCCACTTAATAAACAGATTTTTTAAGATCCAGACTCTTACGATACGGATCTATAGATCCCGCAGACGTATTGGTTTTGGACTGGTGTTCTGTCCTTCCAGCTTGCTGTACTCCTCTAAGTGCTGCCTTGCCTTGGAGCCGATTTTTGTGGGTACCTGAACCTGAATTTTCAAATACAGATCCCCCCTGCGTCCACTGGAATTCAACACAGGAACCCCTTCGTTTTTAACCCGGAGCATGGTTCCATTCTGGGTACCCGCAGGTATTTTTACCTTGATTTTCCGATCATCCAGGGAAGGAACGTGAATTTCTGAACCAAGGGCTGCCTGAGCAATATCTATGGGAATGACACAGTATAAATCGTACCCATCCCGCTCAAAATATTCGTGGGGCTTAACGCGGATAAATACATACAGATCCCCCGGTTCTCCGCCCATGGGACCAGCCTCGCCCTGACCAGGAATGTTTATTCGTTTTCCGTCTTCAATACCTGCTG
>SKVS01000079.1 GCA_007129335.1 Spirochaetaceae bacterium | reverse complement strand
CCAAACCGAACTATCCATTTATATTCACATACCCTTTTGCACCAGCAGGTGCCGGTACTGTAACTTTTACTTCGAAACCGGCTGGTCACCCCGGGTCATGGAACGTACCCTGGAAGGAATACTCCAGGAGCTTTCTTGGTATAAGTTCCAGGGCCTCCTTTTGCCGGGAAGTGTTAAGACCCTGTATATGGGTGGGGGAACCCCAAGTACCGTTCCCCCGGAACAACTGAACACCTTCTTATCCCGCTTCTTTCTCATCCTCGGACCGGAAAATCCGCCGGAACAGCTTCAGGAGTTCTGTTTTGAATGTAACCCCGAATCCATCAGCCCCAGTTTACTCCAGGTTCTGAATTTCCACTCGGTCGACAGAATCAGCCTTGGGGTACAAACCTTCGATACAGATTTATTAGGATTACTCGGCAGACGGGCCACCCGCCCCATTGTTGAGCAGGCTTTTGAGGTCCTTTCAGAGCACTGGCCCCATGAGCTGAATCTGGACTTCATTACTGGAATTCCCGGCCAGACCCGGGAACAAGTTCTTCATGATTTGGAAACTGCCACTGGAGTAAACCCTGTACATTTCAGCCTCTATAGCCTCACCGTAGAGGAAAACACCCCGCTGGAACAGTATACCCGTCTGCCTAGGCAGCACGGAGGAATACATCCAACAAGCGGTACAATCCACGAAGATCTTTGGCTTGCCGGAAAGGATTTTCTGGAACAAAAAGGTTACACCCACTACGAAGTCTCAAATTTTTCCCTGCCAGGAAAAGAAAGCGCTCACAATCTGGCCTACTGGGCCATGAAGCCTTATCTGGGTCTGGGTCCTGGAGCAGTCAGCGCACTGAAATCCGCCACCGGACCCTACCGGCGAACCAATCCCAACATGTTTGCCTATTCAGCACCCAGTAAACCCTGGAACAGCTTCCAGCCGGAATACGAAACCCCAACCCCCCGGCAATGGCTCACCGACTACCTCATAACTGGAATGCGGACCAACAGGGGAATTATGCGAGCCCAATTGGAAAAAGACCTCCGATTTAATTCAGAGCAAGGTCTGTGGACCTTGCTCTGCGAAGCTTTTGAACCCCTGGTCACGAAACAACAGGCAATTTGCTCGAATCTTTCCATTACTTTATCGCCGGCATCACGGCTCATACAAGACCCCCTTATTCTGTCAGTAGAGCAGAATCTTGAAAATAAACTCCAAAAAAACCAACAATCTCTAGTATTCGTAAACCCATCAAGGGAAAACATTGACACCTAATCCATATGGCCGTAAAATTGCACCCATAAGATAATTTTTTTTGGAGGTATCAACATGGCAACTGTTGAACTCAAGTCCGTCAGCAAAGTGTATGACGGTGGCGTGCAGGCTGTTAAGTCTGCTGATATTACAATCCAGGACAAGGAATTCGTTGTTCTGGTAGGCCCATCTGGTTGTGGTAAAACCACTACCCTTCGGATGGTTGCGGGTCTGGAAGACATTTCCAGCGGCGACCTCTTCATTGACGGCAAGCGGGTGAACGACGTTCCCCCAAAAGACCGGGACATTGCCATGGTTTTCCAGAACTATGCCCTGTATCCCCACATGACCGTCTACGATAACATGGCCTTCGGTTTGAAAATCCGCAAAATGCCCAAGGAAGACATTCAAAAACGGGTAAAGGAAGCGGCGGACATCCTGGAAATCCACGAACTTCTTGAAAGACGACCAAAACAGCTTTCTGGTGGACAACGCCAACGTGTTGCCGTTGGACGGGCAATTGTGCGTCATCCCAAGGTATTCCTTTTTGACGAGCCCCTTTCCAACCTCGATGCTAAGCTCCGGGTTCAAATGCGTGCAGAAATTTCTTCGCTCCATACCAGACTTCAGGCAACCATGATCTATGTTACCCATGACCAGGTTGAAGCTATGACCATGGGAGACAAAATTGTTGTTATGAAGGGCGGTCTTATCCAGCAAATTGGTGACCCCCTTACCCTGTACAACAAGCCCGTTAACCGCTTCGTAGCGGGATTTATCGGATCTCCTCCCATGAACTTCCTCCAGGTACAGGTAACCGAGTCCGGTGGTAAAATCTGGATCGATGAAGGCAGTTTCAAGATGGTTGTAGATGGTCGTTATGCCGAGCCTCTGAAACCCTATGTTGGCAAGCAGGTAACCTTCGGTATTCGCCCCGAGGACTTGAAATACGACATGAATGCCGCAGACGGTACATTTATTCCCGTAACCGCTGAGGTAGTAGAGCCTCTGGGAGCTGAAACTCACGTATATGTTAATACTGGAAAACATCAGCTTATTGCCCGGACCGAGCCTCACATTGAGTTCAATGTGGGAGACAAGGCCAAGTTTGTACCTACCATGGCTAAGGCAATTTTCTTCGACGGTCAAACCGAAGAAGCCATAAACCTGGACTAAGGCTGTTATTACCGGGAGTACCACTCTCTGGAAAAAACAGTTATACTATTGGTTACATGAACCGGAGTTCTTTGGAACTCCGGTTTTTTATTTCACCAAACAACATTGCCGATTCCAGTCGGGCAAACTATACTGGACGTAGTATGAAAATTGAGAACCTCCACGTTAGAGCCGAGCTTTCCCAGTCTCTCCACAAACTCATAGGGGATAGTGAAGATATATTCCTCAGCTTTGCTCACGAATACCCAAAACTTCTGAAAGAAGCGGAAGAATCATTGTCAGCAACAAAACACATCCTTGCCTGCTTTCAGGATTCTACCCTGCCCGGCTGTGTGGATACAGACCAGGGTTCCGGGGATGAAAATTTAGTAGCGACTCTGGAGGAGAGTAAGACCATAATCCACCAGACCATTCAGTCTCTGACGGTAATGGAAGAAAACGATGCCAGGTTATTCTCCGAACTGGAACAGGGAATTCAATCTCTCAGCGGACTGGATGACAAAATAGCCCATATCAAAGAAGACTCCATTGAAATGGAAATCATTTCCCTTAATGCCATGACCGTTGCCCTGAAGGCGGGAAACTCAGGCCGGGCTTTTTCCTATATCACCGAAGAGCTCAAACGGCTTTCTACCCGTATCATCGAGTTGACCGAAGAGGTAACAGAAAACGGATCGGTTATTACTTCCCGCTTCTCAGATCTTCAAAGCGCTATGGGAAAACTCCAGTCCTTTCAGAAAGAAATTTTCGACACGGTAAATACCACCCTCATGGCTCATTTTGAAGCCCTGAATCAGGGGCTTACCAACACTATCCAACATCTTTCCCAACTGAACAGCGAAGCCCAGGAGGTAAAAAAACCCCTGTCAAAAATCATGGAGCTAACCCAAACCCAGGATATTATTCGCCAATCCCTGGAGCACGTCATTATTTCGGTTGAAGAACTCCAGCAAATAGAAGGCCTGGACTCCCCTGAAGACCTCCTGGATGAGATGACTTTCTTTACCCTCATGCCCCAGTTATGCAATGCGGTACTCGAAGAAGTAGAGAGCCAAATCAAGACAAGCAAGACCTCAATTCGTAACCACATCCTGGAGGCAGAATCCCTCATTCAAAAGCTCGACCGGAACAGGGATCTGGTAGTACATACCTTCCTGGAAGGTGAAGGTCAAGCGGACCTGAACTCCCTGCACCGGAAAACAGCCCAATCGCTGGTTTCCATGACCTGGAAGCTTCAGGAAATTATTACCCGGAAGCATAGTTTAGGCAGTTTTACCCTGGCCCTGCTGAAGGAAATCCAAAGCCTGCACCGAAGCTTTACCCAGTTCAATACCCTTATAACCCGTTTTAAGACTATTGATATTGCCTCAAGAATAGAAATTGCCAAAAACGAAATTCTCAGCCAAATGATTTCGACCGTAGATGAAATGACCGAGCTAACCTTACGGATTTCCAGCCATGTAGATACATCATTTACCCTGACCTCCGACTTTCTCCGCAGCTCAAAAGACACCATTTTTCAGGTAAGAGATCAGTTTGCTACCGAAGAGACTCTGGTACGGAAGCAGGAGAAACTTCTGAACAAAAAACTGAAGGAACTGGAAACCGGCAAAAACAACCTGGGTCAACTCATTCAGAATTATTCGGTTTTCAGTGGAGGATTTAGAAACCTTTTTACCACATCAAACAACAAGTTCGATCATCTTGCCGGCCTGCTGACTCAGATCAGCCATATAAGAACCCTGCTGAACAATATCCAGGAAGAGGCCGAATCTGCCCGGGATGAACTGTTAAAGCAGGAAAACCTCGAAACCTGGACACTCCGGAGCCATAAGCTTCAACAAATAATTCAGCGCTTTACCATTTTCAGCCACAAGAAGGTAGCAGGAAGTCTGGCCGGATTCGAAGTTGAGGACGGAGTCGCTTCGGGAGAGGTAACCCTGTTTTAGTTTGTTATTAATATAGAGAAATCGAGAATATAGAGAAATCGAGAAATAGGGACTTCGGTACTTTTCACAAAAAAAGAGAAACGTGGGCTGTCCAATAATGGCAACAGTCCTTAAATAAGGGTACATCATGGCATCGAACAGGGAACCCGGTAAAGGTTCGTACGAATTCAATCTTTTGACCCTGGATATAACCGATAAGGAATTTAAAAACTTTTCAGATCTGATCTATGAGCTCACCGGGATTCACATTACCGAT
>SKVS01000342.1 GCA_007129335.1 Spirochaetaceae bacterium | reverse complement strand
TACGGTTGGATTTTAATCATGAAGCCATAGATGGAGCTTTTTTGGGAACCGATTTGTTCCTGGCCGGCCAGGGGTTCTCTGAACTGGAAACCAGCTTCCTGGCAAATATTGGGGTAAATCTTAAAGAGCTTCGACTTGGGGGAGACGTTGTCTACCTTATCCGGGAACAGGGTTTTCAGAATGCAATTGATCCTGCCTTCGGCTTAAATGGCGGGGCATTTCAGGAAATCCATGTGCGCCCAACCCTGGACTACATGATCAATGGGAACCTCATGGTTCGAGGGGATGTGGATTACCGTTTTATCCGCAGGTACTACAGTGGTACCGATCGTGATGGGTTGGAGCAGTATAATTCAGGGTTATGGCATATTGGTCCAACCCTTGGTCTTCAGTACGAGGATGACCGAATCAATGGCGATCTTTCTGCCTTGTACCGATTTACCGCCAACGATAATGGCTTTGGGCATCTCCTGGTTCCCTCCCTTTCCCTGGGATACCAGTACAATGAGTGGTTCTCCCTGGGCTTTTCAGCCGGAGTCTTTGCAGATATAGGTTCTCCCCTCCTGTATCCCTTCAGGGTATATACCCAGTTTGATCCCTCGAACCAGGTATCCCTCATACTCCAGGGTGGTTACGAGGCAAATTACCTGGATATGGGCCCCTATTGGAAGGATCTCATTACCCTGTCGAACCTCATCCCTGAAACGTCCTTGGTGGAAAGCCGGTGGAATGGGCGACTGGATGCCAGTCTCTGGCCATTGGATGCTCTGGAAATAGAAATGGGTATGGGCTTTTCCCTCTGGGATAAGAAACTTACACCCGGGCAGTTGAATCCTGGTGCTCATGATAATGATACCCGGATTGAAAATCCCTGGTCCCTTTCTCCCCTGGAAACAATCGATACCCGGCTTGCCCTGGGTTGGCGTCCGGTACCCCAGTTTATAGCCTCCCTGGCTTGGGATGGGAGCTTTCTGGGACAGACTCTCTTGGAACCCGCGCATGAAATAGACCTGCGTCTTGAGTTCCGGGAGGAAAATTCCCTGTTCGGAGGAATATTCCAGGCAACCCTTCCCATAACCACCACGGTTCAAATGCCCCTGTTGAGTGTTACCGGTTGGTTGAGCTTGGCACAGGTTGTAGAGCTGGAACTCAATGTTCATGATCCGTTGGGATTGCTGATTCCCGGTGGGCGGCTGCGCCATCCAAACCTGGATCTGTTTAGAACCCAGGGATTCCGGGCAGAGGTACTGGTAGGACTGAGTTTATAAGATAAAAAGGTTCATGCCCCGGTTCGGGGTCATGGACTATGACTGAGATTTTTTACACGAAGAGGAAAGTCCATGAATATTGGCATGAATACGGGAACAATAATACTGTCCCTCATTGGTCTTATTTCCGTTTTGGGAATATCAATCATTATCGAGCGACTCTTGTATTTCAAAAAAAACAAGGCTGACGAGGAGAAAATCCTGAGCCGGTTGAAAACCAGTTTGGAAAAAGGGTATTACGAAGAAGCCCTTTCCATTTGCGAGAGTAATCCTTCGGTAATCAGTAATCTCATGAAAATTGGCATCGAACACCGTCATTACTCTGCCCAGGTTATTAAGGACCGCATAACCGATGCGGCAAACCTGGAAATCCCCCGGATGGAGAAAAACATTTCCACCCTGGGTACAATTGCCCATATCAGTCCCCTCCTGGGACTCCTGGGTACGGTTACGGGAAATATTCAGGCCTTTGGTTTGCTGGGTAACTTCGGTGTTGGAGCCGACCCCGCCTTGCTGGCCCGGGGTATTGCCGAAGCCCTCATAACCACCGCTGCAGGAATTGTGGTGTCCATTCCGGCCATTGTGTTCTACAACTATCTGGTCAGCCGGGTAAATCATACCATAATCCAGCTTGAAACCCGGGTTGGGGACCTGGTGCTGGTCCTCAAAGGACGGCATGAATGAAATTTGCCAGAAAACTGACCACAACAGCAACTCCGGATCTTATTCCTATGATTGATGTGGTGTTCCAGCTGGTAGTCTTTTTCCTCATGTCATCTACCTTTGTCGTCTCTCCGGGAATTGCACTCCAGTTGCCCGGTTCTTCTACCACCGAACCGGTAGTTACCGACAGCATCAGTCTGTACTTGTACGAGGACGGACGCTTGTTCCTTGGGGAAACAGAAATAACCCTGACCCAGCTTCCCCAGATTCTTTTGGATTCAGGGGTGCCAACAACCGCCCCCATATCATTGTTAGCAGAGGGAAACGCTCCCTATCAGCGTATTATAGATATTCTTGATTCCCTGCGGAGTCAGGGATTTTTACAGGTGGCCCTCAGGGCAGAGGTAAGGGACTAGGCCGAATGGTCAATCAGAACAGCAGACAGGCATTTTTTTCCCGGTTCGGGATATCATTTGGGTTCTCTCTTCTCATTCATGGAATTGTCATGGTGCTTCTGTATAATTTCCCCCTTACCCAGCAGACCCCCCAATTTACCGAGGTTGTGGTGGTTTTTGATGATTTCGCACCCGTTCCGGACCTGGTTATTGGTCCCGACGCCCTGGAAGAAGAGCCAGAACCCGAGCCTCCTGTAGTTCTTCCTCCCGAACCCGAAGCACTGGCTGCCCCCTTAGAAGATTCTCCCCCGGCACCTGTTGAACCCACGCCTCCCGCACCGGTAGTACAGACACCAGCACCCCAACCCCCTGCACCCCAACCAGCTGCCCCAGCCAGAGTACAGCCCGCCCCAGCTCCCCAGTCCACTATGCCCAGCGACGAAGACCTTCTTGCGGATGTAGCAGATTTACGACCACGTCCACCATCCGCTTCAGCTCCGGCACCCTCCAGCCTTCCCGATCTCAGTGCTGCTATAGACATATCCCGGCCCGATAGTGCAGCAGCAGTAGAACGTTTCAGGGAAGAGACCCAGGTTGCTCCGACCATAGCCCAACCCAGTCCACCTGAGCAATCCCAACCTGCTGCGCCTCAGACATCAACCCTTGATCAGCAACTCCGCCAACTCCGGGAGCAAATGGAAAGTCAGTTTACAAGACAAATAACCCCTGCCCAGGCGAGCTCTTCCACCCAGGGTTTTACCGACCAGCGAATTCAGGGAGCAGCAGGAGGACGGGGTCTTGTATCCCCGAACCGGCTGGACCTGACTCCGTATCTTCCTTCTTCGGTGAATCCTGCCTGGCCGAATGAGCTTCAAATACATTTTCAGGTAAATGAAGCTGGTTTTGTCCGTGTATTGAACGAGGGGAGTTTTTCGTTGTATGCTGACCTCCACCAGGCGGTGCTGCGGTTATTCGTGGATGGGGGACAGATTTTCGTTCCCGCCCCTGGAGTACCTGAGCAAAGGGGATCCATTACCTACAGGCTCAGGCAGTAAGGGTGGTAGTATTTCAGTGAACCTAAAAGCAGTGGCATTCGATATTGACGGGACCCTCTATCCCAATTGGAAAATGTACCTCCGGAGTTTTCCCTTCGCCCTGAAAAATTACCGGCTTATAAAAGCCTTTTCCCGCGTCAGAAAACAGCTGAGGACTATTGATCCTATTCATGACTTCCAAAAACTCCAGGCCGGCTTGTTGTCCGAGGCCATGGATATATCCTACGATGAAGCATACACTAGGATTCACACCATTTTGTACCGGGATTGGGAAAAGGTACTTGCCCGGGTTCCCCTCTATCCCGGGGCTCTGGAGTGTATTGAGGACATAAGAAAACGGGGACTGAAAACCGCTGTAGCCAGCGACTTTCCGGTGGAAAGGAAGCTGGGAATTCTGGGAATAGAGGGTTTGTGGGATTACGAGCTATCCACCGAAGATACGAACTACTTAAAACCCCATAAAAAACCCTTCGAAGCAATTATCCAGTCCCTGGGCGTGCCTGCCGAAGAAATTCTGTATGTGGGTAACAGTTATGCCTACGATGTCCTGGGTGCCCGGGCAGTAGGAATGAAAACCGCCCACATAACAACCAAAAGCGTACCGAATACCATGGCAGATTTTACATTTTCCCACTATAAACAACTGCACACCTATTTGTTTCGGTAGATGATACCCGCTCTTTCAGCTATACTAAGGTGAAGAAATTTGACACTTCATTTGGAATTTTTACCTGGGAGAGGGCTTCATGACCTATTTATCATTCACCCTTGCAGATCTGCTCATACTTATTCTTGTTGGGGTCGTGCTTTTCATTTACCGGCAGTCCGATAAAAATAACCGTTCCCTGGAAAGGGTGAAAAAGTTTACCGATCAGGCCCAGGCCCAATTACAGGAAGTGGTGGATGCCCGGGCCCGGGATTTAAAAGACCTGGGAATAGAGGTGGAAGTACACCAGCAAACCCTCCGAACGGTTCTCCAGCATGTACAGAACTCCACCAGCGACCTGGATCAAAAAGCCACCGATATTGACAACCTTTCAGAAAAAATCCAGCAATACGACGCCCTCATGAAGGACGTTATTCATCAGACCCAAATCGCCCAGGATAATTTGCAGAGAATCAAGGAAGAATCCCGCTTTGTTGACGGGGTAGGCAAGCGAATTAAGGAAGCCTCCGGACAGATCAGCGCCATAGAAAAACAAATACCCGGCCTGGTTCACGAGTTTGAAAAAAAGAATGCCGATTCCC